>JAFVAX010000053.1 GCA_017480285.1 Paludibacteraceae bacterium
AGAATCATAGTGTTACCTTCCTCAACTGATTTGAGGTATGAATCCACAACTGCTTTAGTTGATGTATCATTACCAAAGACAATTCCAATCTCGTTTTCTTTACAATATGCTTCGTCTATATTGGCATTTTGCAGAGCCTCTCGCGTTGACATATAGGCATATTCTGCTTCTTCAGAAAGTGTGTTGCGATGGCGTCGGTCAAGTAATGGTTTTAGATCCGGTTTAGGAACAATGCCTGTCAAAAGAGAGTTGTAGCCATACCGCTTGCGCTCCTCTCGCACACCAATCCCTGAACGACCTTGTTGAAGGCTCTCGGTTACAGTCTGAAGGTCTTGCCCTATGCACGACCAAATTCCCATGCCGGTTACTACTACTCTTCTCATAATACACCTCCGTTGATACCTATCACCTGACCTGAGATATAGTCGGCTTTGGCGAGTTCCACGGCAATGGCTCTGCCTATGCCTCGTGAAGCGCCTGTTATAAGTGCATTTCTCATAATTTTTTATCGTTCTTCAATAAACATTGACATATACAATGGTAAATACAAAATATCTTCAGTCATTTCAAGATTTTCCTTGCTGAAAACTATACTTTGTTCTAATTTACTTTTGTTCTCTTCAATGGCTCTATTAAGTGAAGTATGACGCTTGTAGTCTTTCCCTGATTTGACTTCTATCAGTCTGATTTTCTGTTTGTCTGCCACAACAAAATCTAATTCCTGTTTACTTTTCTTATCATAATAGTGTAGCGAATAACCCTTACTTGCTAACTGACATGCAATAAAATTTTCAGTCAATGCTCCTTCGTTTACGCTAATATCGCCATTCAAAACCTGAAACTGAATACCACGAAACATAGTAGAACAAAGCAAACCCGTATCAACCATATACAATTTGAATAATCGTCTGTTTTCCACCGCTTCAAACGGAACCTCTAAAACCTTAGTATTAAAAGAATAGAAAGCAATACCTGCATCCACAAGCCATTGCGTAGGATATTCATATTTTCTAAAAGATGCTCCTTTTTCCATATTGGACAAAACAAAACGCTTATCTTGTTTGCCTAATTCCGAAGTAATTGAATCAAATATCTGACGGACAATGGTTTGCTGTTTTCCGGCATAATTAGAAATATCACTACGATAGGTAGCAAGAATTGATTTTTGGATATTTACCGCTTCACCAACATCCCTTGTGTTAACAAACTTCTGTACCACATCGGGCATACCGCCGATAATGAGATATTCTCTATATAACTTATTTATTTGCTGATGTATAAATTCCGGAACCGGACTTTTGTTTATATAAGCATTTTTGAGGATATCAATTATGGTTTCATCTATTTCTCGTGCCCATAGATATTCTTCAAAATCCATCGGATAAAGCACAATTTCTGTTTCAAAACCAACAGGATAGGAAGTAACATGTTTATAATTTATCCCGAGCAACGAACCGGACTCTATATAATCAAAAACACCATCTTCTACAAGGAATTTAATGGCCGTGCGGGCATTTGGACATTCTTGTATTTCGTCAAAAAAAACCAAAGTATTTCCCTCTTTGAATTTTCCGTAGCCCAAAGCCGAAAGGTTAGCACGAATTGTAGCAGTACTTAATTCACCATCAAAAGCTATTTTTGCTTCCGGGTTCTTAACAAAATTTATCTCCACAAAATGGCTATAGTATTTCTTTGCAAACTCTCTAACGGCAGTTGTCTTGCCGACTTGTCGGGCACCATTTATCAAGAGAGCCTTCTTATGCTCTGATTTATACCAATTTTCAAGTTTTATTTGAATTTTTCTTTTAAGCATAAAAATGAGTTTTTTGGTAATTTTCGGCACAAAATTACAACTTTTTCCTCAAAAATACAAATAAAAATGCAACTTTTTTCCAATTATTTTGTGCTAAAATTGCAACTTTTTTCCAATTATTTTGTGCTAAAATTGCAACTTTTTTCCATAATAATGACATCGCTACCACCACAAAGGAAACAGCCGAGGTCTTGATTTTTCCGCACTTCTGCGCCAATACGGGTTTCTTCATTCAGACGAAAAGCCTCAACCTGTGCCACACCGACGGCAACAAGGGCTGTTAGTAGGCGGTTTTCCGCAACCGAGGACTGTTGCATACCCTTTTCCGTAACCAAGGATGGTTGCGCACCAGAGGGAGTCGTATCCGTTGTTTGTTGCTCAATAATTATAGCAAGCCGTGTCTCAAGCATCTGAAAACTGAGGTTCTCGCTAAACTCATAACGATAGCGGTTTTCCTGACTGTCCCAGATGATACTGCCTCCGCCACTATTACAACCCTGAACAAATTGAATATCAACAATTTTTCCATCGCAAGGCGAATGGAAGTGGTGATAATTATAGAAATCGAGTGCTATATGTGTAAAACGACAGTCTTGAAAATGCTTTTTATACAGACATTCCCCTAACAAATCGGCAATATTGCTTATAGTTGCTGTTTTGATATTCAGCGTATTACCTTCGATGCTATACCAAGGATAACGAACACCGTCTGCCACAAAGAAGTCGGAAGGCAACACATAGTCCTGACTTATATTGCGTGCAAAAAAGTCGTTCCAACAATGCCAATTATTTTTACTCTCATATTTGCCGATTGAGAGTTCAAAAAGCGGGTCTTGTTTAAGCAGGTTATAATAACTCTCTGACCAACTGCTTTCTTTATTCAAATTCTCGCCCCAGGCGCGATTGAAAGTCTGCATCCAACAGTTTAGCCTATCGTCTTGCAGATGTTGAAAGATAAAGTAGAAATAGCCCGTTGACTGGTCAATACGCCGAAAAACCGAAAGATGTGCTGAAAGTGTATGTTCCGTCAAGTCTTCAAACAGAGAATCTGTATATAGACCTTCCCACGGCATTACCACAAGAAAGCGATTAAGCCAAGCAAACAGTTGTTCAAGCGACCGGACAGGGTTAGTTTGAATATCAGGATTACAGACCATATTTTTAGCCAACTGTCCGACAAGCCTTTCTCGCAAACGGTTGTCGTTCGCAAGTAAAGTCTGCAATTCTTCAACGATATGTATTTGGCTGTTATTCACGGCAAAGTTGTTCGATATGAAGCCTTACTAAAGATGCAAAACGACGGATGCTCTCTTCTTTGTAATGCGCTGAACTATAGCGATAGACAATGGTCAGTTGTTGCTCATCGTATATTTCAATATCAAGTAAAGAATATGCTAATCGTGGTTTTTCCGTATCTAAAACTTCAAAAGGGAAAGGCATTATAGCAAGCATACTTTCAACAGAATCCATTTGCAACACATTAACAGCATAGTTCCATTTATCGGAATATGGCGGTGTCAGAGTGTATGGATATGTGCTATGTGAGATGCCATCGCGCAACTCCTGACGAATCTGCCTCAACAAACCGGCTTTACTATTTTCTTTTTTTATCAAAAGCGGGATATCTCTGTGCAAACTACCGAACACTCGTTGTTCTTCAAGTTTTTCACGCCCTTCGTATGCCCAAGTGATAGCCGAGATATCCATCCCGTTATAATCCATAATAGCCAAACAAGCAGCAAGCGAAACAATAGCAGAAAGAGAAACTACATACTTAACACCTAATTCTGTCAAAGCCGTTCTTTGGGCGGTATAATCGTCAAAGTACAATGCTTCGTACGACTCAACTTTCTCACTCAAAGGCAGGTCTGTTCTTGGATGAACAGGATAGTCGCCCGCAAAATGTTGTTCAAGCCATTGTTTGTGAAGCTGATACCTTTCTGTAAGTTTATATTTCTCTAATTGAGCAAGATAGTTAGCATAGTTATCTTTTTCGAGTTGCTCGCCAAGATATGCTTTTATAAAATCTTCAATAAGTATTCTACCGCTTGCGCCATCGCCAAGAATACGATTTATACTGACAGAGATTTTCAAGCTATCGGCTTCGTCGGTAAAATCAACGCTATGAAACTGCCCGTGGAGGATATCGTTTGTATCAAAAAAAGTTTGCAGACCGTTTTCATCTATTCTTGTAGAAAAGGCAGGGTGATTCAAAAATGCTTTTCTAAACGCATTTTTTATTTTCTCTGTATCAACCTGTTTTTTTGAGACCTTAAGAAGTATCTGATTATTGTATATTTTAGGTTCATACTTCATCATATCCCACACCAACTGCGAGTATGGCATCAACGGAAACGACTGCTCTATGTTGGGCTTAAAGGTCATTTTCTTTTTTCTATCATTGCCTTAACGAAAGGCTTGGCATATAAGATGACATACGCAAGGGCAAGCACAAGCATTGCCGGATCGATAAGCATGTGTGGTTGGCAGGCAAGTACGATTGTACCCAAAAGCAAAACAGCGGAATATACTATTCCCCAATACTTTCGCCAGTACCACAACATAGCAGGTAGCGGGTTTAACAAGACAAGCAATATATAAATAGAACTACCTGAAACGACTGACACAATCAAGAATGCTATTAGTAATATACCGCCGAATGTTTGCAGGGCGAGCAAAGTCCAATCCCAAAATTGATAGCGCGTCAAAGCAAAACAGATAGTGAGCAGGAGTATTATTAGTGCCACTAACATAGGTGTCAGCCATGTCTTATTGTTTGTCAGTTCTGCACCTTCGACCAAATCGCCCAAATAGACGGCAAAAGGTTTATCGTCGAGTGTTGCTTTCTGCCACACCTCTGCCAAGTCGCTCGGGACAATGAGTTTCTCGTCCAAGGGGCAGTTGTCGTTGTATCGGTTATCGGTCAGCAACATTGAAAAAAGCCTCATCCAAGGGTGTGCTTCAAGCGAGCGATAACCGATTTCTCGCCGAGTCATTCTCTCCAACTCAGGGTCGGGCGCATAAACTATAGGCATACCGTTCAACGCTTTTTTCACATACTTGACAACCGTTATGGCACAACCGTATTTATTCAGGTCTTGCCGAAGCAATATCTTACCCGTCAGATGATTGTCCATTATTTCCCAGAGGCGTTGCTCTACTTGTGGTGGAAGATTGAGTCTATACTCATGTACAGAGCGGTTCCAGCGATTGTAGTCTTGCAAGTATTCATCGGTGGGAACGGCAAACATCCCCATTTTGGTATCTCCTGACAGGTAGCGGAACATATTGTCGTTGACATTCTCGCCTTCGTAAGAGAAGCAAAAATCGAGGTTAAATGTAGGGCATTGCAAGCGTAAAAAGGCATGTCCTGACACACCGAGCACATCGTCGCGCCAATCGGTTGGGTCAGCCACACAAAGCGACACCAAGACAAAATCTTCGGCATTACGGTCAATAGTATCACCAAACAGCGGGTCAACAGCATCCGCAAAAGCGGCACTAAACGAAGTGAAAACAAGCAATATGGCTACAAGCAGTTTTTTCATTGTCGGGTTGTTATTTGGCAATTATGCGGTTCTTTACATTGGTCATTGAGTATGAGTTCGCCTATCTTATCGGCAACAACATGTCCTGATTTAGGATTTTTCACACTCGTTATCATACCTTTGACAGTTGCCTTGACATCAGAATGTTCGAAACAAAGGTCAGCATCCGGAGCAAAAGTGCAATCTTCGAGAACAAGGTTTTCGGCATAACAGAGTGGTTGTTTGCCACTTATACGACATCTTACAAGTCTTAGGTTATTCGAGTACCAACCTAAGTATTCGCCATTTATTTCAGAGTCATAGACAGTGCAGTTTTCACTATTCCAAAAGGCATCTTTGGTATCTAATTTTGCATTGTGAATCTCAATATCCGTTGCATATTGGAAGCAGTATTTGCCGTGCAAAATCAGATTTTTAATGACGCTATGCCGGGTTTGCAGGAAAGCATATTCCGAAAAATTTATCGTCATCTTGTTTATGTCAAGATGAAAACATTTCCAGAACACTTCCCCACCCTTGTAAATCTTCACATTTTCAAACTTGGCTTTCCTTAGTTCGCGAAAAGCCTTATGACTTTCGATGGTGCAATTGGTAAAACGCAGACGCTTGCCATACCATACAGATGCTCTTGAAGTGGTTGTAAAACGGCAGTTGACACAATGCACATCGGCACACTCCCATAGTACATACAAGCCTTCGAACAGGCTGTCAACAATGTCCAACTGCCTACATTCTTTCAGGGCTGACTCGCCTTCACGGATTATGATATTGTTCAGACGGAGCGAACTTGTCTGATACAATGGTCTCTCTCCTGAATACTCTTTATTTGAAATTATTTGTTTCATTTTTTATTTACTGATTGTAATTTTAATGCTTTCAAAAGTACCTCATCACTCTGCAGGTTAAAATAGAAAAGTCCGTCGTTGAAATAATAGCGTGTAGCAATTTCCGAGAGCAGGTCTTTTTCTATCAACTCTCTTTGTCGATAGACAGCGTTGTGGAAATCAGGTTCAAGCGCAGCCTTCAGTGCCTCAACAGATGCAATGGTTGCGCTATCCAAGTCTTCACGGTTTGCCATATCAAAGAGCGGTTTATAGAAGCGTGAGGTCTCTGTTTCATACTTATAACCGACTTTCTCAAGGAAACTTACAAAATCGTTGAATATAGCATCAGTGATTGTCATCTGCTTCATCGACGGCACGGTAGGATGAGTATTGCGATAGTGATTGGCATAGCGGAAATACATCTGCTTGCGATATAGGTCGTAGGTTATATTGATTTTTTTAGTAGTATCGTCTTCCACAACGAGGTCGGGCACTATGCCGCCTCCGTCGCGCACCGTTCTGCCAAGACGGGTCTTGAAGGTATGTGTGAGTGAGTCGGGCACACGCTCCACGCTTCCGTCCTGACGGCGTTTGGAATAGTCGATAGCCTGAATGCACCGTCCTGAAGGGATATAGTATTTGGCAGTTGTGAGTTTGAGTTGTCCGTCGAAAGCGATAGGGCGAATGTTCTGCACAAGTCCTTTGCCATAGGTTCGGGTACCAACGATAATTCCACGGTCAAGGTCCTGCATAGCACCACTTACTATCTCTGCCGCCGAAGCCGTCTGGTTATCAACCAAGACGATGACCGGCAGGTTCTTATATTTCGGGTTGGATGCAGTACGATAGGTATGGTCTTTTGTTCTGCGCCCTTTGACGGTAACGATGGGCGTGCCGCGGTCAACGAACAGACTCATTATCTTCACCGCCTCATCTATGAGACCGCCGCCATTCCCGCGAAGGTCTATAACGATGCGTTTCATACCCAAACCGTTAAGACTGTCAAGAGCATGGGCAAACACTCCGGCAGAGCGCTCTGTAAACTCCGAGAAACAGATATATCCGGAACTGTCGGGCAGTAAAGCAGAGTAACTGACGGGACTAAGTGTTATATCTTCTCGTTCAAAGTCGAAAGAGAGTTTTTCGTTTTCGCGCAACACTTCCAAATGAATTTTTGAGCCCGGGTTGCCACGAAGCAGTTTGCTCACACCGTCGGTCTTAAGACCTTTAGTATCGGTTGAGTCGATACGAAGGATAATATCTCCTGCCCTTAGTCCCGCTTTTTGTGCCGGCATACCCTTATAGGGATTAGAGACGCAGACAGAGTCGCCAAACTGCTGAATGATAGCACCTATACCACCATACTTGCCTGTTGTCATCATACGGACATCCTGCTGTTTTTGTTTCGGGAAATAGACAGTATAAGGGTCAACTCGCTTGAGCATAGCCGTTACACCAACCTCGAGCATCTGTTCGTAAGGCAGAGTGTCGGTATAATACATATCAAGCTCGCGCATTATATCATAGTAGATGCGCAGGTGTTTGTCGACTCTTGGTGTTTCAGACTCTGCAAATAGAGTAAGGCTTAGACAAAATGCTAAAAATATGAGTGTTAATCGTTTCATACAATGAGTTTTTGGATATCTTTATTATGTTGGTACAGGTCGCGAACAAGAGAAGAACTTATATGTCCCAAATGTGGCAAAGACGGAATAAAAATCGTTTCTATTTCTGAACAAGACATTTCTCTATTGGCATTGGCTTGAGCAAGTTCGTAGTCGCAGTCCTGAGTATTGCGTATGCCCTTTATTATATACTTGGCATTATTCTCCAAAGCAAAGTCAATGGTGAGCGACGAGAATGTAGCAACCTCTATCTTAGATTCGTTTTGAAAGTACTGTTTAACTCTATTTTTGCGCCATTCAAGGTCAAAGACGGGAGTTTTTTTAGCATTGATGCCAAAACCTATGATTATCTTATCGAACAAAGGCAATGCACGAACAACCAAATCAGCATGGCCTATGGTGAACGGGTCAAACGAACCCGGGAAAAGAGCGATATGAGGATTAAGAGCCATTTTTTACTTGTAACTGAATTTATTTATAACTGGCATAGCATACATTTCCACAAGTTTGTTTCTAAGGAAAGGAACATCTTTTTCTGGCAAATCAATCTTTTCAATCTGCCCTTCAATATAGTGTTCAAATCCTGCTTTGTCAGCATCGGAATAGCAGTCGCCATACCTCGTTTCGCCTAAATACATATCAGCCGCTACATAGTTGTTCGGGAAAAGGTGATAAGAAGTATGTATCTGCTTATCAATCTGCTTGCACACATTCGTTATTTGTTCATTTCTGTTGTTTGAACAAGAGAATATATCATCTATAACAGAGTCTAAGACGGGTGTGCAAACGAAATGTACTCTACCCTTTTGCCCCATCAAATCCCAATACATATTCTCAAGGTCAATATCTTTGGTTTTCACATAATTCAAATCATCGCGCTTTTGTTGCATCTCTTTGGCTTTCAAGAAGTCGCAAGGGTCATACTCGTAGTTGATAGCCACAGGTGTCAGTCTCAAACTCCTAAGATGTTCTTTTATGTCCCCCTGACAACTCAAAGCGAGCATCTTAAGAATGCCCGTTTGCGTATGGTCGTCGGAATTCTTTGCCCGTCCTTCACGCTGTGCCAACCATATACATTCCTGACTGTCCATCAGGTGTTTAATGTATGCCGACAGGAGTTGGGCATTATGCAGCAATTCTCTTGGCGTTCCTCCGCGAATAACGCAGAAGGCTCGGTTGATACGGACAAAATCTTCAATCCAAGGTTGTCCGAAAAGGTTAGTTCCGATACCGATATACGGGCGTTGCTGACGCAGGGAATAGACAATAAGACTGAGAAAAGCAGAGTCGAGAATTATGTTGCGGTGGTTGGTTATATAAAAAGCCGACTGAGGGGCATTCTCAAACCCGCTGCCCTGCAAAGAAGTTGTGGTTTTTTGTCGAATAACACACAAAAAAGGCATTGTAATCTTCTCGTTAAGTTCAGCAAGCGTGCTTATAGATGCCATCGTCCTGATAATCTGTTCGGCAGTAGTTATACCTTTAAGATACTTATTCTCAAAAGCATACATCATCTTTTGAAAGACAGGGTCGGCAGCAATGCGTCTTGCAGCGGGCGCGATATCTTCTTTCTCGTAGGCGGCTATTGATTGAAATTCCTGTACCACTTTTTTAGTTAATAGTTAATAGTTAATAAGTAAATCTCAATGATATTTCATTGCAAATTTAATATCTCAACGCAAATTTACGATTTACAATTCACAATAATGTAAAAATACAACATATCCCGCAAATTTACATATTTTTTAGCACATTAGCAAATTAAAATTAAAAATTTTAATAATCCAAAGATTTAATGATTTAATAATTCAAAGATTCAAAATTAGCCACGGATTGAACGGATTAAAAGGAATAAAAACGAATTATATTACTTTTGTCAAAAAAATGAAAGGTGAAAGAAAACCTTCCACCTTTCATTTTCAACTTGAGAGTGTCGTGCACTTCGGTGGCATTTTTGCCACCGTTGTTTACTTGACAATTATCTTTTCAGTCCAACTGTCGCCGTTTTCTCGGTCAGTGAGACGAATCATATAAACACCTACGACTGAAGGCACTTTTATCTCGGTCTTTTCACTTTCCGTATAAACACGGCTTACTTGTCTGCCTGTCGGATCGTAAACGATGATGTCGGCATTTGTAGCCTCGCTACGCTCGATAGTGAGAGTCTGACCCGGGGCAAGATGAGTTGGTGTTACCTTATGATAACGCTCTGCCACTACATCGGCACTACGCGGTGCGTCGCTGAACAAGTATTCGCAAGTCTGCACGGTTGCGCCATCAGTGGTTGTCATCACGCAGTAGTACGAACCGGTCATACCATCCTCAGGTTTATACAAGCGTTGCTCAGTCTCGCCCTCAAGAGCCTTACCGTTCTCATACCATTGGTAGGAAACGAACTTGTCTTCGTGGTTGTCAATGAAGAGAACATCGTTCCACTTCGAATAAACGAGATTGTCGTGCGACAGGTTGAATGTAAAGGTCTGAGCAACCGACTCGCAATGACCATACTCGGAATAGAGATGCAGTTCTGCTTCGAACTGACCACCCTCAACGCCCTCTGGTACGGTTATGGCAAACTCACCATTGCTCGGCAACTTGCCTTCAATCGGTTCAAAGCGTGCGTCCTTGAAGATGATGCTATATGTTGCAGGTGTGCCTTGTGTTATCTCGAACGGAACACTTACAACCGAGCCTTCGCTTGCACAAGTGGCTTCAATAGTACCAATCTCTGCTACAGGTACGGCTTCAACGAAGAGGTAAAGTGTATCGTTGCCATTAACAAGTTTGTTCATTCCTACCTCAGGTGCTGTTACATTAAATCCGTTTTCAGCGTATTGCTCTGTCTGGCAAATAGTATCAGAATAAACATTGCATATTGTGAGTGCCGGATCAACGAAACTATTCGACTTGATAGCGCAACCCGTGTTGGTCAGCGTGAGTAAGAAACTATGCTCTGCGTTGTCAGCAGTATGGGCAAGGCTGAAGTTGAAGTCTGCTATAGTGACTGCACCTTGCGGGATAGTACCTGTCAGCACTTCTTCGCCGGTTGCCTCGTCGGTAATCTTATAATCGCCGTATATGTTCTGTACGGTCAAGACACCGGTTGCGTTGTATGCGGTCTCACCACAAGCAATAGCATCGGTCTGTGCATTGACAGTAAAACTCAAGAGTGTCGGTTGAACAGGTGCCACTATCTGTACAGCATTAGTCTCACCATCAGCAATCTTTGCTGTGAAGGTATGCGACTGTCCGTCGAGTGGCATGTCGTACTCATACATCTGACCTGAAACAGGGTTAGCAATCGTCAGAACTTCAGTACCGTTGTCAGCGAGAACGAGGTCTCCTGCAAGACCACTGAACTCTACGGAGAAGTTAACTATATTAGTATGTACATTGCAATCGTTATGCAATGCTTCTGCAACAGCGATGAGAGCACCTATGGTCGGAGTTGCGCCCACGAGCACTTTCACTTCGTCATACTCACAATTGCCAAGACTTGCACCTATGGTATGTTCTTTGCCATCGGCTGGTAAGGTGATTGTATAAACCTTGCCTGATTCGGGGTTCTGAACAGTCAGTGCCTCTGCGCCATCGGCTGTTATTACAAGGTCTGCAAGAGTCTGGTTGTAGTCGAATACAGCGGTTACATCCACACTGACAGTCGTTGCATTAACAGAGTTAGCCACTCCGCTTGCTACTGCCGTCAGTTGAGTAGCCTCGATGCGTGTTATCTTCGGCAGTTCAACCTTAATCGGATCAGACTCACAAGAGTGTGCACCATCGAAACGGAAGACGAGCCAGTGAGCAATACCTGCCGTAAGTGGTTCGGTAGTACCTTCGATAAGGTCGGCAGCCGACACAGGACCGAAGACAACGCGGTTGTTGTCGCTTGCATCAAGAACGACGAAATTGCCTATCTGGTTGGCTGAAGTTACGCTGAATGGTACACCTACGGTGGTCTGCCCGCAAGCAAGTTCGGTAACTGCCGTAATGACAGGCTCTTGCATTGTAGGTGCAACCGGCGAGGTATATTCAGCCGTTATCTCGCAATCGTCGAGTTCGACGGCAGCGGTATATGTCTTGCCATCGGCAGGCTCGCCGATATAATTGAGCGTTACATATCCGTTGGCAACTTCTGTAGGCGATACTATATACGAACTCTCCACACCTTGACCATCTGTCAGCATCAACATCTGACCTGCTACGACATTAGTAATGTCGAAGTAGAGAGCCAAAGTGTATTGCGTCTCACCGCAAGCCACAAACTGCGGTGCAGTGGCAGTAAGGTTGGCAATCGACGGGATAGCAGGTGCGTTGAACGGAACGGCAGCGACTGCACAGTCATCGAAGTTCTCGAAGTAAGCGGTGAGCGAATGAGCCTGACCATCGGCAGTTAGATTGTCGATAGTGTAAGCCACTTGCTGCTGCCCTGCATATTCCGTTTCTGCAAAGCGACGGAGTATATTTCCATTCTCGTCAACCACACGCAGTTCGCCGACAGCGTTCTTAATTGTAACAGTACCGCTTACTGAATAGTTGCTATTACCACAACCGACGGTTGCAGGTATATTGTCGATTTGGTGAGCCACCACTTGTGGAACTGCAACCGGTGTAAACTCATTGGTCGGCATCACTTTGTCGGCACGGTCGGCAAACCATACATTGAAGTGGTGAGCCTTGCCGTCAATTTCAAGTCCGATGAAAGTGAAGGTCTCCGAAGTCGTACCTTGCTGTATCTCTTTGGCTTGATGAACGGCATTGTCGGCGGCATCTTCAACAACGAGCAGTCCGTAGCCGTTGGTATAGTTGACGGTAACGGTTACATCGTAGTTGTCGTCGCCACAAGCGATGGTGTTCAGTTCTGCCGTTGCAGCATTGATAACTTGTCCGTTGCCCTGGTTGACAGATACCGGCACTTGGCAGTTCGGACGACTTTCTAACCAAACAACGAGGTCAATAGTCTCACCGGTTGCAGGAATACCTGCTTGCTCGAATACTGCATTGTCATTGCCTTGCGCACTGAGTTGAGCAATAGTAGTCAGTGTTTGACCTATCATAATGCCTACATTGACTTTATCACCGGCAGGGACATTAGTATAAGGCACTGTCAGTGTCAAATCGAAGGTGCCTGTTGTTTCGTTGATTTTAGAGATTGCAACTATCGGTTGATTCAGTACAGGAACTTGTTCGGGTGTGAAATTGAGCGGTGCACCTGCACATGCTTCCTGACCTCTGAACATCGGAGTTACTGAATGTGGCAAGCCATCGGCAAGACCTGTCAGTTCAATGTCGAACGAGCCGTCAGTACCGATGTAGCCAGCACCTTGTGCATAAATACGTATAATATTGTTGTTCTCATCAACAAGCAGGATGTCGCCTTCGGCATTGCTGTAATCAATATTAAGACGCAATGTGTAGTCGGAAGTTCTGCAATCGTCGTAAGTAAGGTTATTCAGACTTACAGCCACCACTGACGGGTTCGGCATAAGAGCCGGAACATTGACTGCAGGCTGTCCGCAAGCCTCGAAGCCTTCAAATTGTGCGATGAGCGTATGAGCCACACCATCGGAATTGAAGGTTACGGTATAAGTCTGCTCTGTTGCGCCATATTCGCCTTCGTTGAAACGACGAAGTTCAACAGCGTTCTCGTCGGTTATAACGAGTGCGCCGCGAGCATTGGTGTATTCAACTTTTGCAGTTACGGCGAAGGTCGTTTCATTGCAACCAAGTTCGGCTGGAACAGCCTGAATGGCGTGTGCAGTCAGAGCGGGCAACATTGCCACAACCTCGTCGGCACTCTGTCTCTTGGTGTCGTCTTTGCCTTCGAACCAAGCCTCATAGCGATTAGCATTGCCATCAAGAGGATTGGTGAATGTTGCGGTGGCAGCACCACTTCCTTCCGATAAATTGAGCGAATGTTGCTCACCGGTGGCGGTGTTGCGAACGATAATATTGCCATAACCATTAGTATATTCAACCGTTACAACAGATGTATATTCGGTATCGCCACAAGAAGGCTGACCTGCAACGGCAGTTACGGATGTTATCTGACGGCTGTCGGTCGGACTGTAAACCTTGTAGATATAGCATTGGGGACGGCTCTCAAGCCATATATGTACGCGAACATTATTGCCGTTGTTGATAATGCCTGCAAGTGTGGCAGTAGCGTTGTTGTCGTTAGCGTTGAGAGTTACCACCTCAGAAGCGAGAACCGCATTGTTGGCATCCACACGCTCAATATGCAGACGGTCGCCCGCAGGGATATTCAGATACGGAACGGTTACTTGCAAATCGTAGGTACCGTTGGTGGCGTTCTCGTTGATAGCAGTGAGTGCCACTTGCATCTCTTGAATTACGGATGCCTGTGCAGGTTGAATCGTAACTTCTGCACCTGCGCAACTCTCTTGACCTACAAACTGCGAACGGAACGAATGTTGCATACCATCGGCAAGTCCGTTGATAGTAACGGT
The DNA here is from genome assembly GCA_017480285.1 of Paludibacteraceae bacterium. GTDB lineage: Bacteria > Bacteroidota > Bacteroidia > Bacteroidales > Paludibacteraceae > Colicola. The sequence continues at coordinate 14,281 of JAFVAX010000053.1, forward strand.
AGCACCATTGGCTGAATACTGACCTTCGAGGATTGTAAGTACCACTTGGTTGTTTTCGTCAAGTATCTCAATGTCGCCCTTCGGGTTGGTATAGGTCAATGCACCTTCGAATACATATTGTGTGGATTCACAACCTTCGAGCGAAAGCGATGTCTGCGTGAGAGTTATTTGGCTCTTGCTTTGTTGTGCAGGCAGGCTGACTGTCTGATGCTCGCACTCAGTTGCATCGGCAAACCAAGCCTCAATACTATGATCTGTGCCGTCAGCAGGAATAGTAAATACCATTTCGTCTGCATAATGACCTTCGGCTAACAAAACATCACTGCCGAAGTCCGGGTGCAAAACAAGATTGCCTCTACCATTGACGGAAGTGGCTTTTACTGTAACTGAATATGTGGTACCGCCACAAGCAACCTCTTCGCTACTTACAAGTTCCAAAGCGGTTACTCTCGGTTTGGCTATTGCAACCTCACCATTGAGTGTAAGTTTTTCAGTCTGTCCTTCAGTCCAAGCCTCAAACTTGCGCTCTATGCCGTCAATCGGGAAGGTAAATTGCTGCTCAACACTACCGTTGCCCGCAACAACTGCAAGCGTATGCTCTTCACCTGAAACGGCCTCACGGATAATAATGTTCTTGTAGCCGTTGATATAATCAACTTTTACGGTTGTGGTATAGTTCTCATCCTCACATTCAATATCGCTCAGTGTTTCGCTAATGCCTGCAAGTATCTGACCGTCGTTGACATCAATTTGTCCTTCTTTGTCGCAATCAGGACTATTGGTGAAATAAACGCGATAGGAGTACTGCTCACCTTGTGCAAGACGAGTGTCGGTATAGGTAAACGAACCCGAACCGTCAACCGTATTTATTATTGTCTCGTCAGGTTTGGAAGGATTGTTGTTGTCGTGCAGAACGATAACAAGTTCATCGCCTGCGTTAGCATTCTCATACTGAACTGCAATAGACAGCACATAACTACCTGAAGCATCGGGCTTTGAAGCTGTGCCAATAGCGTTTGTTATGTTCTGTTTTGCAGCAGGAGCAGTATATGCACCGGTCAGTAATGCTGTCTCACAACCCGTTTCGGGGAAGCGGACAAGAACATTGTGTGCAAGACCATCGGCAACTGCCTGATACTCGAACGGAAGTGTGTAGTCGGTGAAGATATGAGTCTGACCGTTATCCACTACCTCCGCATTGCCGTATTGATTAGCAAAGACAGGAGTTACCTGTACTGTAAATTCCGTCTCACCACAAGCGATTGAAGTCGGGACACTTATATCAGCCGTTGTCAGGTCGTTGAGTGTCGGGGCCGTCGGGGCAGGGATATCGAAGTTCACATTTTTCTCAAGCGAACACTCACGGATATTCTTTGCCATAACAGACTCGGAATCTTCAGGTATGTCGTAATAAGCAACAACATTTGTTCCAACCATAGACATTGGTATGTTCTGAATAGTTACTTGACCGGAAGTAGGATAAGTCCCTTCTGCAAACTGCTTGAGTGTTACAAGATTATGTCCTTCGTCGTAGTATGCAAACATAAGTGCGCCACGGGCATCCGTTACACTAATATCAATTGTAAGGTCAAAGGTTGCAGCATCGCATACAGCAACAGGCAGAGAATTGACTGCTGAAACGTCAACCTTAGGCCATTTGTAAGCGAATACCGCATCGGTGGTGGCTGAGACACAGTCCTCAAAACCGTCAATAGAAATGGTATAGTAGTGGTTGGTATTGTCCAAATTACGCATTACCATAACCTCATGCTTATAACCTATACCCGAAGGCACTTCAATACCTGTTTGAAGTGCATCGTCGCCATAATTAGAAACTATATTGCCTTTCTCATCTCTAATTGTGAATGTATGACCACCGGCTATAAACCTTATTTCCAATAACTCTACATCATTATCTTCTTCACACGCTCCATATTTAGAAATATCTGTGCCCACAATTCGCGGCAAAGTGGTATAAAATTTGGCGGTATTCGACTCACAACCCGTTTCAGCAAACTCTACGGTGAAATGATGTTGTGTATTGGCATCGGTTTGAACATTAAACACAGGCAACATTATCACACCGTCTGTATATTCTCCTTCAAGCAGATGTGCCACTTCGGTCTTAATGATTTCACTGCCGGAGTTATAATCTCTAACAGTGTCATATACTTTCAACTCACCGCGCTGGTTATGAATCTCAACCTGCAGACTGACTGCTGATTGGAAAGTACCTGAAACGCAAGAGAGAACGGGAGTGTTTACGAAATCAAGATGGCTAACGGAAGGCAGTTCGGGCATTTCGATAGTACGATACTGAATACACGAGTTGCGATCCATAAAATAAACTGCAAGATTGTCAGCCGAAGGCAACTGCGATATGTTTATATCATGGAAAATAACACTTATGCGATTGTCAGCGGAATCTTGAACATTAGGCACAAGCTTGTCTTCACCTGCACCGTTAATCGCCACTCTCAAATCGCCATAACCGTTTTCAAAAGTTACTATTGCTTTGACATCAAACTCTTCCTGACCGCAGTTAAGATCGTCTAATATCTCATAATCAACAGATTTTATTACCTGACCATTAGGCACGCTTGTAGCGGGTATTTCAATGCTTTGTTCGCAACCTGTACCACTGAACAATACTCTCAATGTATGAGCCTTACCATCAGCCGGAATAGGCTGTGTGGTCAGATCGGGAACGGCAGTAACCATATTATAGTCGCTCTCGCTGAACCTGCCCTTTTCAACTCCGTCAATATAAACTAACATATTACCTGACTGTTCGGCAAATACAAGATTTTGCAAACTGACAGTAAAGGTTGTAGTATTACAATCAGGAGCACTTACTTGAACATTGCTTATTGACAGCGGTTCAAAACTCGGAGCTACCGGTGTCGGGATATTGAAATAGTTGGCTTGTGCTATAGTACATTCGCGAAGTCTTACTGCCTCAGGATTAACAACGGTTGTAGTTGTCAATTCAGCAGGGTCAACGAAATAAACTTGAATACGAGTGCCAGCCATTGCAACAGGAACATTCGGAATAGTGATGCTGCCACTTGTCGGATACATACCTTCAGGTATTGCTAACAAGTTGACAAGTTCATCGTGTTCATCTCTATATGCAAGCACCATACTACCGCGAGCATCTGTTATGCTGACATTGGCTGCAACATTGAAGGTTGTAGCGTTGCAAGTAGTAACGGGAACGGCCTCTATATCTGTTACGCTGATTGTCGGAACAGTCTGTGCAAGATACCCTGCAGATATTGCTGACGAACAGTCTTTGCGACCTTCGAAATATGCGGTATAACGGTGATTTGTATTATCAAACGAGCGGATAGTCTCAACACTCAATCCTTCAGGTTTTGACTCAACACTGCCTTCATAAACTTTTGTACCTTCCTCGTCTTCAACGATAAGAACATAGTCCTGCGCATTGGTATAAGTGATTTGCAACTTGTCGGTATAATAGATGCAGTCAATATCAAAAGTAGGTGTCTGATTTACTGCCACGACTTTCGGAGCAGGTGTTGCAACGAACCTCACTTTATTCGACTCGCAAGCCGTCTCTGCAAACTCAACGCTGAACTCGTGGGTCTTACCATCGGCAAGGATAGTGAAACTTGGGATAGCGAACGGAATAACAGCAGTCGGCGACAATGTTGCCATATATGTACTTTCTGCTACTGTGGCTTTCAGTGTCTTTGTGCCATCAACAGTGTCATACACTTTCAAATCACCACGCTGATTCTGCGCTGTTACTTGCAGACTGACGGTATATTGCTCTGTCGGCTCACTGCAAGACGAAAGCATCGTTCTTACTATCTGAAGATCGGCAACAGTAGGCAATGCAGGTTCGTTGTAAGTAAGTTCTTTAACCACATCGCTCTCGTTTATGAGTGTAGCCACTTCTGCCATTTGAGCACTACCCGGAGCATAGTTCGTAAAGAAAGCTACAAGAGTATGCTCGGCATTGTCGCTTGTGTAAGGACGAGTTATTGTAACACTCTTTCTAACAGCAGTGTTTTGCTTCACTTCTGCTTCTGTGAAACTGATAGTAGCAAGCCGTGTTATAGTATTGTAGTCGGGAACAAATGTCGCACTTATAGGTACATCTGCTTTGTCGATGATAACGAGGTTGCCGTTCGGGTGCAGACACTCGGTTGTTATGGTCATACTATATTCCGTAGCCCCACAGTTGATAGCAGGTATGCTGACCACAGGGGTAAGCATCTCCGACTTGAGATAATGCACCATACGCTCTTGATAGATTTTCAGAGTGCGGGTATAGGTCGTTACGGGACGGAACTGAATATCGTCAAGTGCAAAGTCGTTACCATTGACGAGTTTTCTACCGTTCTGGTCAACAACGATAATCTTTACTTCGTTGGCATCCGTCTTACTCGGATATTCAAATAATGCAGTACATTGGTGCCAGTTCTTGTCGTCATAGTCGGCAAGGTTGATAGGATCGCCAAGGTCTTTGGTTGTTACGGAAACGCCATCGTTGTAGATTATACGGAACTGCAAAATTGCAGGATTATCTTTCTCGCCGTAGTTGTTGACATTAGCCACCCAGAAAGAGAACAGGTATGTCGTATTAACCTTCAGTTTGAGGTTAGGATTATGTTCGGTATCGGCATACCATGCTTCTGCACCGGCATCGTTGGGTTTACCATCGATAAGGGCGAAGTTTGAGCCATCGTGAGCATATAGTTTGCTATAGTTGTGCCAGAACCAATTGGCATCGCGCGTCAGGGTAAAACCGCCGGTAGTACCTTTTGTACCGTCTGTAAATTCACAAGTGTCACTGTAATAACTTTCAATATCATAACCCCAATAGACATATTGGCTGATTGGTATATTGCTACATTTCTTGTCGTTACCCAAACCGGTTACATTCTCAAAGCTGCCATTGTTGAACAAGTTGTCAGGCGAAGCTACAGGGTTATACTCGTGGTAGATATATGCTAACTTATCGCCATCGTTGGCAGCTGTACCGGGTGCAGGTACTATAAGTTTCCAATCATCTGTTGCGTCAGTAGATGATAGGTCGGTCAGGTTATCTGACGAGTCGTCGGTATAATGCAGCCAACCGTGACTTTCAGTCGGAACAGAAACCGGTTCAAGTGTAATACTTTGAGTGGTAAAAACAGTATCGTGTATTACTTGCAAACGGTCTTTTGGTGTAGGTGCTGTAAAAGTAATAGACTTTCTGCAACTCGGATTGCCTTCGAAATAGGCTGTCAGTATATATTGCTGACCATCAGCCGGAATGTCATCTAACTTAAAGATATGTGGAGATTCAACTGCGATGTCAGGATAAACCTCTGTAGGATAAACAGTTCCAGCAACAGCTCCGCTTGCAGGTTCGCAAGTAAGAACAAGGTTGCCATTGGTAGCCTCAAAAGCCACTATACCGTCGATAACGAAAGTCTCACGATTGGCATCAACGCTTGAAACGACATATTCCAATCTTGTGATGTCGCAAGTAGGCGTGCAGTCACGGTCAATATATACTTTTATCATACGACCGATAGAAGGTGTATTGTTATCATAGAGATAATAATATACCGGCCCGCCACCACCGAAAGTAACGGCACTACCTCCTAAGGCTTCTTTGTCGTAATAAAGGTCAGTTGCAGAGAGCAGACTCCAAGAGCCGTTAGGATACTCATCCGAATATTTCATCCAAGCGTGTTGGTTGTTGCCGTAAAGGTTCCAATCGCGGTCGTTGCCGGCAGTGTTTAGATGTGCTATTGATGGCTGAAGCGTGAGCGGGTCGCCAATAGCATCTTCACACAAATGCCACTCCTCAATGGTTATACCGGCGGTTGTTGCCAAGTCGTTAGGATTGGTATCTGCAGAAAGCAAGTTTGACCATACACCCGAAACAGAGTAATCGAAAGCATTGCCTTGGTCTGTAAAATTAGTCAAATAATCTTTCCCATCAACAAGCGGTATATCAGCCGTTTGATTAAACAAGTTTCCACCTCCAAAATTAGGTGTTTCATCTTTTTTATTACGAGTTAGCACCATGTGTGTCCAGTCGCCCTGTGGCACAGTTACGCTGAACAATTCCTCGCCACTTGGTCCGTGGAAATAAGTAGCCTTTGCCCACTCACCGGATGTGCTTCCACTGATGGTGAAAAAAGCATATTTGTCAGCATCAGTACCATCACCCCACCACGATGCGTTTGCCGGATGGGACTTGAATATTATAGTCTGCTTGCCATCGTACCATATTGCCCAAGAGGACAACGACAGAAATGCTACCATACATAGCAGCAACAAGCGTTTTGTCTGGTTATATGTTTTCATAATTTTTTAGATTTTTAGAGGTTTTCTATCTCATTCAGCCACAATAACTTGTACGCGGCGGTCAAGTTCGAGGTTATGTTCGCCTTCCTGTGAAGGTTGCGTCAGACCGTGGGCCTCAAGAACGAGGCGATCTTCGCTTATGCCGTTCTTCATCATATAAGCCTTAACCGCATTTGCACGGCGTTTGGAGAGAGCCATGTTATAAGCGGCAGAACCCATCTTACATGCGTGGCCATGGATAACTACTTTCTCCTCAGGATTCTCTTTCAGGATGCGAATAATCTCGTCGATGTTCCGGCGGGCGTCTTCGCGCAAAACGGACTTGTCGAA
>JAFVAX010000054.1 GCA_017480285.1 Paludibacteraceae bacterium
ACCCGCGTCAACGACCGCGTGCAATATGGCTATTACGACGGCGACCCGACAAATCAAGATGTATCGAACCTCTATGTACTTAACAATGTCAAAAAGACACTGCCACGTTGGAGCACAACGGATGTGAACCGTAATAACCGTATGTCTGACCGCTGGCTTGAATCGGCATCGTTCCTTAGAATAGCAAACCTGTCGCTCAGTTATAGTTTCCCAAAGAAATGGATGGAGAAGATTCATTTCACTTCAATCAAATTATACTGCAACATACAGAATGTCTGGGTATTTACTTCTTATTCAGGTTTCGATCCTGAAATCGGTGCATACAACCAGCAAGCCGGCAAACTCAATATAGACACCGGTCGTTACCCCTCACCACGCGTCTATACATTCGGTATAAACGCAACGCTGTAATGTTAAAGTAATCCTCATTCTGACGAAGGTCAGAATCCAACCCTCATTCTGACGAAGGTCAGAATCCAACCCTCATTCTGACGAAGGTCAGAATCTGTTCAAATAAAATAAATAATTGAATAAAAAGATTTAATAATATGAAAATCTTATCAAATATCCAACAGCGAAGCGTTCCAACTTTGGGCAGCGCAACGGCCTTTCAGCGTAGCGTTCCAACTTCTTTCAGCGCAGCGGTCTTTGCTCTAACCGCGTTAGCGGTCATTGTCCTGACCGGTTGCAAGAACTTCCTCACGGTCAATCCTGCCGACAGCATTACAATGGATGAGTTTTATAAGTCCGAAGCCAACATCCGTCAGAACACCGCCTCACTTTATACCCACAAATCATGGCAGGCTTTTGCACACCAGTTTATGTGGATTGCAGGCGACGAACTTTCAGGCGACCTCTACTACACCTACGATCAGGAAGGACAGTTCTATTATATGTCGTTTGGTGCCAACAACTCGCACCTAACCAACGGCTGGCAAGGGCTGTACAGAGTTATCAGTTTTGCCAACAACATTATAAACACCATGCCCGACCTTGCCCGAAAGAACGGCATAAGCGAAGATGCTATAACACGCGGACTTGCCGAAGCACGCTGTATTCGCGGTACTGCCTACTATTTCCTGACCGAGTATTGGGGCGATGTTACCATAGTGGAAGACAATGTAAAAATGCAGTCTGAGATTCTCCACTTGAACACCCAAAAATCTGTTTATCAGTTCATCGTAAACGACCTTACATTCGCTATGGAGAACTTGCCCGAAACAGACTCACAAGCAGGACGCGCTACGAAATGGAGTGCAATGGGTATGCTCGCAAAAGTATATCTTACTATGGCTTCGCACCTTGACTACGAAGAATCTGCACAATACTTCGCAAAAGCAAAAGAACTGTCAGGCAAAGTCATATCCGAAAGCGGACTCACACTCTACCCTGACTATTCCAAACTGTTTGACATCGAAGCTAACAACAACATTGAGTCGCTGCTTGCTATTCAGTGTGTTGTAGCCGGTTATGGTTATGGCAATGCTCACAACTGCAACTGGAGTCGCACAAGTTGTGCAGACCAAGCATGGGGCGATGGCAAAGGACCTACCATTGACTTGCAGAAGCAGTACGAAGAAGGAGACCTTCGCCGCCAGTGGGTATATATGTCGGAAGGCGACTACTACCCCGACATAAACAAAGCAGACGGAGGATACACATATCATATTTGTGTTATCGACGAACAAGGCAACGAACTTGAGTCTGCCAACGAGATGCTTGCTCACATGAAGAAATACTGCATCGGACGCGCAGCCGACTGCAATGGCGGTGTAGGCGACCAGCAAGACGCTGCCAACAATGTCTATCTGCTTCGCCTGGCTGATGTATATATGGTTTATGTTGAAGCAACCATGGGAGCAACCGAGCAAACGACCGACCAACTCGCGCTTGACCTCTACAACAAGATACGCTCTCGTGCAGGACTTGAGGCTGATGCCGACAATATCATCACCTACGACGAACTCATACACGAACGCCGTTGCGAGTTTGCTTTCGAAGGCATCAACTTCTTTGACATCAAGCGTATGTTCTATCGCGACAAACAGAAAGCCATTACTTATCTTAATGGTATGCAACGCGAACAAGGCTACTACAACTCCGACTCGTCAAAGAAAACTTCAAAAGACGGATATACGCTCAACCTCTCACGCTCACCTATCCGTGTAACGGAAAGTCAGATGATTCTGCCCGTACCGGGGTCAGAACTGACAGCAATGCCCTCACTCGCCGAACCGGCAGTTGATTACTTCAACAAATAATGAAGATATGTGTGTAATCCCTCATTCTGACGAAGGTCAGAATCTCTATCCTTTAGATCCTGAAACAAGTTCAGGATGAGGACATCCCTCATTCTGACGAAGGTCAGAATCTGCACAAATAAAAATAAATCACTGAATAAAAGATTTAAGAATATGAAAATCTTATCAAATATCCTAACAACGAAGCGGTCCTTCAGCGCAGCGTTCTATGCTCTAACAGCGTTAGCGGTCATTGTCCTGTCAAGTTGCTCCGACAAGTACATTGCCGAGCACGGCAACGGCAAACCGGCAGTCATCGACTATGTTCGGGTATGCGACCCACTGAAAGCCGACTCTGCCATTTACGAAGCAGAGATGCTCTCAACCATTGCTATTGTCGGAAGCAACCTGCAAGCAGTAAAAACTATCCTTTTCGGCGAGACGGAAGCCGCACTCAACTCATCGCTTGTCAGCAAACATGCTATCATCGTAACAGTGCCTTTCTCACTTGAGATATCCGACAATATGCGTCTTATCACAGCCGACAACAAAATAACCGACTATCCTTTCCGCGCATATATCCCCGCTCCGGCACTATATAATATGCTATGCGAATATGCCTACGATGGCGACACCGTTACTATCAACGGAAACTTCTTTTACTCGCCACTGAGTGCATACTTTAACGGAGAGATGGAAGCAACAGTGGCTGAAATGAGTACTACGGAACTTAAACTCATTGTTCCTGCCGGTGCAACCGAAGGACCTATCACAGTTGAGACAGCCTACGGCAAAGCCGTTTCAGACTTCCATTTCCGTGATACCCGCGGTCTTATTACCGACTTCCGCAACCTTGAATGGGGCAACTCCTATCTCAAAGGTGCTAATGGCGAGGAAGACGGCATCGACGGCAACTACCTGCTTATGCAAACTCCGGCTCTCGGTGCTTGGGTATGGAACGACGCTCTTGCAGGGTGCTACTGGTCCGCCGACGGACGAGGTGTTGAACCTATTGCACAAGGCATGGCAGACACGCTCGCGCTTAAGTTTGAGATAAACATCGTCAACTGGTTTGATGTACCAATGATTATCTGGTTCAAGAAATCAACCGAGGAGTTCTCCGTTGACGACAACAACGCTCAATATCACTACAAACCTTGGCTCAACGAAGACGGTACAGTACATAACGCCCGTACAGGCGGATGGCGAACTGTAGAGATACCTCTCTCGCTTTTCAACACTAACAAAGAAGAAAGCAGCAACGAGCGTATGCTTGGAGATATGTCGCAGTACAACGACTTTGATGTCTTTCTCTTTGGCGCACAAACCGATCAAACACAGAAGTATCCTGTTGATATCCGCTTCGACAACCCGCGCATCGTGCCATATAAAATCAAAGCAGAATGAAAAAGATACTGATTATATTATCGCTTGTTTTTCCCGCACTGCTTTCTGTGGCGCAGACCTACCGTGCTGAAAACGCTCAATATCAAGGCGAATTGTCGGGCGGTGCTGTCTGGCTCAAAGAAGAAACCGATTATGTGAAGTTCTCTGTCAGTGCTACAGAAGCCGGCAATGCCACCATAGTAGTTGGTGTGCAAGCACCGTATGGCGACAAACAGTTTAACTATCAGGTTGGTAGCAAGTCCGGCAAAGCACAGACCGGCGAAGGTACAAATGAAGTTTCGCTCGGTCAGTTCGCCCTTGCAAAAGGCAACAACACCATACTCCTAACCCCAAACTGGACTTGGTTTGCTGTTGAATATATCCGCATTACCGGTGTCGGAACAACAGGTGGCAGTGGCGGACAAAACGAAGATATCAAACCTACCGGTTCGTTTCAGGTAAACGGAACGGAACTACTTGACGGCAATGGCAAACCCTTCCGTCCGTTAGGTGCCAACCTTGCATACGCTTGGTACAAAGGTTATGGCTTTGACCGACAGTTCGAAGCCATGCACAGAGCGGGTGCCAACAGCGTGCGTGTAGCACTGAGCAATGGAACGAAATGGGACAAAGACTCTTACCAGACTTTGCAAGCCATGATTGCCAAAGCCGAACAGCTCAAGATGGTTCTTATCCCTGAGATACACGATGCTACCGGCTCTGATAGTCAGTCAGCACTGCAAAGTGCAGCCGACTGGTTCATTGAGATGAAGAATGCACTTATAGGGCATGAAAGCACTGTAATCATCAATATAGCCAACGAATGGATGGGCTCGTGGAATAAACACTCCGACTATGCCAATGCCTACAAAACGGCTATTCAATCTATTCGCTCGGCAGGACTAAAGCATTGCCTTATGGTTGACGCTGCCGGATGGGGACAGGAAGTGAGTTCACTTACCGACAAAGCACAAGAGATATTGCAGGCTGACCCGCTTAAGAACATTGTTTTCTCTGTTCACATGTACGGTTCGGCAGGCGCACCCGGCAGAGCCACATCAAACATCAATATGCTTCTCAACCGCCAAATAGCACTTTGTATAGGCGAGTTTGCTTGGTATCATACCGATGGCGACATTGACGAAGATGCTATCATCTCCACTTGCAAAGCGAAAAATGTAGGTTGGCTCGCTTGGTCTTGGTGGGGAAACGGTAGCGGCTTGGGATATATTGATTTGGTTAAGAACCAATACGATGAAAACTCTTATTACACCCAAACAAAAGACGGTCAAAGTTGCGACTGGGGCAAGAAAGTGATGGACGCTTGGCATTCTCAGGCACAAACTTGCACGGTCTATACCGAAAAAGCAACAGATTTGGAAAATTTGGAGGATTTAGAAAACTTAGATGATTTAGAAAATTTAGAAATCATCGGCATATATGATGCAAGGGGTTATCTAATCTCCAACAGCGTCAGCGGTCTAACTTTGGGCAGCGAAGCGGTCTTTCAGCGTAGCGGTCTGTACATCTTGCTTTACAAGCAAAACAATAAAATTTTAACACGAAAAATTTTAATACAATGAAAACAATAAAAGCATTTACACAAGTCCTTGCTCTTTGCTCCTTGTTCCTTATTCTATTTTCATGTAAAAAAGAAGAGTTACCTGAGTTCAAACTTGTAAGGCAAACAATAGCCGAAGGCGAAGTGGTTGACTCGCTGCTGTCAAATATCACTTTCGTTTATTCACAACCTATCACCCTGCTTGATGCTTCAAAAATCCGTCTGACAGAGTGTAGTGTAGAATCTGAAGTGGCAGGTGCCACACTCCGTATGGAAATCTCCGGGCTTCGCGGTGAGTCGCAATACACTCTCACTATCGGCAAGGGTGCATTAGAAGACCGTAACGGACAGCAACTTGAGGACTTCTCTGTTACTTTCAACACTTCAGGCGAAAGAGAAATAATCATACAACTTGCAACTCAAAAGGCACTCGGCACAGCATCGCTACCTGCACTCAAACAGTATAAATTCTTGCGCGACAACTATGGTCTGAAGACCCTCTCTGCCACAATGTCGTATGTCTCGTTCAATACCAACGAAGCACAGTGGGTACACAAACATACCGGCAAATGGCCTGCTATGAACTGTTTCGACTTCATCCACCTTGGAGAGAACTATGCCAACTATTATAACTTGGACGATTTTCAAGACTGGTACGACAACAACGGTATGGTGCTTGCTATGTGGCACTGGCGTGTTCCCGTTTCAGAAGGCAACAGCGCCAAAGAGTTCTACAAGCAAAACAACAACTTCAATGTAGCCAATGCCACTGTTGCGGGAACTTGGGAAAACGATTTCCTTGAGCAGGATATTCTCAAACTTATAGAAGTCCTGCAGCAGTTCAAAGACCGCAACATACCTATCATCTGGCGTCCGTTCCACGAAGCGGCAGGCGGTTGGTTCTGGTGGGGAGCCGGAACAGGCGAAGACTTTGTCAAACTATGGCGATGGATGTTCCAGAAACTTGTGGTTGAATCCAAACTGAACAACCTTATCTGGGTTTGGACAACAGAACGCAACGATGATTCTTGGTTCCCGGGCGATGACTATGTTGACATCATCGGACGCGACATCTACAACGAGAACTCAGGCTCTCAACTAACGGCTCAGTTTGCAGAGATACAACGCAAATATCCAAACCGTATTGTTGCCTTGTCGGAATGCGGTTCGGTAGCAACCATCCCCACACAATGGATGGCAGGTGCCCGCTGGATGTATTTTATGCCTTGGTACGATGCCGGTCGCACAAGCAGTGTTGTGAGCAACGAGTTCAACTCTACCAACCACCAGCACGCCGACATCACTTGGTGGAACGCTGCATTCGGCAACCGTTATGTCCTCACACGCGACGACCTGCCTTCTTGGAAATAGTTGAATTGAGAAAAGTAAAAAAAATAAAAAAACTGCACATATATTAAAAAAGTGTCAGTAAGTGACAAAAATCAGTCATATTTTGACTGATTTTTGTTTTATTTTTGTAGCGTTTATAATTATGCCCTTAAAGGAGCAAAATTAGTTTATATTACGAAACCTATAAATCATAGATATTATGAAAAACAATACTCTTAAATCCGTTTTATCTGCTTTATGTATTCTATTTTTCTCGCAGTTCATTTATGCAGGAACTATAGATATGCTGACAAGCGGATATAGTCAACATTCTTGGAATTCTACTTCTTATGATTCTTCTTCAAAAAAAATTTCATTTAATAGTAATGGAGAAACTTGGGGTGCGTGGGGATGGAATAATTTGTCAAGTTCTACGGGAGACTGGGAAAGCATTGTTGCCTATTACGAATATAATAGTACTGAAGGAGGGCTGCAAATAATCAATTCAAGCGGTCAAGAAACCAATTGGCAGGGAGTTCAAAACACACGCCATGCTATAACAAATCTTTCGGCCTTAAGCAATACAAACGAAATTTATTTTAAGATGAATAATCCCTATTCATCTCTAACACTCAAATCAGTTAAAGTTTATACTATAAATACTGCTCCATGTTCATTAAATTTCTACTATACTATTTCAGATGATGGAGATAAAACAATTCTTGACAGTGATTTTTCATACAATAAAAATATTGACGATGTAAAGAACGGCGAGCGTTCTGCCCAAAGTCAAATTAACCTGAAAAGTGGCGTCGTTGCCACTTCTCGTGCTCGTGTAAACTTCTCTGAGGCAGGCTCATATATTTTCTCTTTCCCGATGTATATCAAAGAAAGCGGTTCTTACGATATGCCTCGCGTAACGGTTAATGGTGTTCAGACTTCGGCGACAACTCATGTTACAGGCGGAGCAGAAACTTACACTTACGAAGTGGCTGTTAATGTTGCTTCCGCTAGTACATACAGCGTGCAAATAGACTTTGGCAATACAAATGAAAAAGTCTTTTTCTCAACCGTTGATATAACCAAAGAAGCAGACATACCTTCAAACACATATATTTTCGGTAATGTTGACGGCAATAGTTGGAACCCGACACAAGGTACCGCATTAGACTATAATACTTCCAGTCGTCTGTTTACCAAAATAGTAAATATAACCGGTACTTTTGCTTTCACAGAAAATTTAGCAGCCAATAACGATAATGGAGGTTGGGATTATGTTAATAATACCAGATGGGGAGCATCAAGTGATAACACAACCGCTCAAATAGGTGCATCTAATTGGAACCCACTTATAAAACGAAGTTCAAGCGACAACAATTACACTGTTTCGCAAACAGGAAAATATTTTGTTACTGTTGATTGGACCAACTCTCGTTTTTCGCTCGTACCAGTATTTACAGTCAGTTTCTCTGCAGGCTCAAATGGTACGATAGCGGCAGAAGTAGGCGGCTCGGCAATCAGCAATAATGCCGATGTGGCAAGTGGAGAAACAGTTACTTTCACTGCTACACCAAGCAGCGGTTATGCCGTAGCAGATTGGACTGTCAATGGCACGCCACAAGGTAGCACAAGCACCACGCTTTCGGTTACTGTTACAGCCAACACTACCGTTTCTGTCAGTTTTGAAGAGAAACTATGTGAAAACACAAAGACTATTCAGTGTGTTGATTACGACAATAGTACCATTCCCTCTGGTAGTGGAAACAGCACACCCGGCAGTATTGCCACTAACCACGACTATTATAACATAACAGGCGATTTCATTGACTTCAAAGGCTCAAGTGGCGAGATATTTTTCCCCGTAACCCTTCCTGCCGCAACTTATAGTTTTACGATATATCACGCCAATGGATCAAATAAATGGTTCAATCTGTATAATGCAAGTGGCAGCAAGATTCATTATTATGGCGAGTTAGGCGACAATTATGGCTCAAGCGTTGTAAGTCGCACAACCGACTCTTGGGCATTGAGTGCAGGAGACTATTACATCGGTTTGTATGCCGAAGGTTGGGCAAGTTTTGAAAAGATTGTCATCAATGCCAATACAGATGTATTCTGCACTGCAAACTATTCGCTCACTCTCAACCGAAATAATGCAAGTTACGGCACAGTTATTAGCGATCAGCCGGATAACAGTGTCATCTTAGGCGGAACAACCGTCACCGTTACAGCCACACCCGCAACAGGTTATCGTTTTGACCATTGGGAAAACGCAAGCGGTACGACGGTATCATACAAAACTACTTATTCATTCTCTCTTAACGACAATACGACCCTTACCGCTTATTTCTTAACTGACGACTACTGCCGAAGTGTCAATACCATAGAAGTAGAAGATACTTATTTGGCAGATGGTGCCGTAACCGGCGGAACGCGCTTCCCCGCCTCACTCAGTATTGCCACAAAAAGCGGTAGCGGAAACGACTATGCCGGCACCTGCAACGGAACAGGATATGTATGCTTCAATGGTTCAGGGGGCGATGAACTGTATTTTGCAGTTGAAATACCTGAAGCAGGCGACTATTTCTTCTATACTAATGCCGGCGTTGATAAAGAGATGTATATCAATGTATATACAACTTCAGGTTCGGACAATCCTACCATAACATATTCCGGCACTTCTTATCGCAAAGCCACTTATAGGCGTCTTAATGAGAGCTACGGGACAGAAGCCTTCAAATACACTGAAACGACTTCAACACTATCTTTATCCGCAGGAACTGTCATAGTTGGTCTTTATGCCGGTTGGTCGCATGCTTGCTTTGATCAGTTGATTGTAGAAAGAGTTGATGGCAAATCTGTTTTCTGCCCGCCTGCTATATGCACCGACGAGACTATCAATGCTTCAGCGTATGCTTTCTGCCTTTGGAACGACAAGATTGCACAGCAGACATCGGGTCAGATAACAGTCAGTGGCACATCCGTTCAGTTCGACTACTCCAACAACGACACCGGTGCCGAATGGTTCTACCCCGTCAGACTTGCCAATGCTTCATACGACTTCACTCTGACACATACAAATGATGGCACAAACCAAACATTCCGTATATATAAAGAAGATGCCAACGGAACGATTTACTACTCGGGCAAACGCTATCTGCAAGTAGGTACCGACCACTCGCTCACAGCCGACGGCAGCGGTAAATCTTACTGCAACTATATCGATTTGGCGACAGGCAACTACCTGCTCTCGCTGTACTGCCTGCGCAACACGCGATTCACGAGTATTCAGATAGAAAGCACCACCTGCAACGCTGTAAATACCAACACTTACTCGCTTACATTGTCGTCGGGTGGCAACGGCACTGCCATAAGCGACCAGATCAACAATGCCAAAATCCTTTCGGGTACTTCGGTAACGCTGCTTGCCACACCAAACAGCGGTTATAGGTTCGTCAAGTGGTCGGACAACAACACCGACAACCCACGCACATTAACCATCAATGCCAACACTTCACTCACGGCTACTTTCGAAGCCATACCGACTGCAGGTTGTGCCAACACTTTTACTATTGACTGCACCTCGCCTATTACACCCACTTCGGCAACAGTGGCTGCCGCAACGACAACCGAAGTAGCAGACGGACATATCATTAACAAAGACTCAAACAAAGAATTATATTACTTTATCCACATCCCTGACGATGGTTCTTATGGATTCACTGTTGTAGGCTCAAACCACGATAAAGACCAAACGCTCAATATCTATTCTACAGATGGTGCTTTGTCAGGCACTGTTGTATATGGTGGCACAACATATACAAAGAAAGCCACCTTCACAGCCAACACCACTAACTCAGGTCAAAATCAGTTCTACCCCATTGTAGCAACAACCAACCTCTCTCTTACCGAAGGCGACTATATCATCGGTCTTAATTCCATAAATAGTTGGTCACAGTTTGAGCGTATAGTAGCAACGGGTACCTTCTGCGAGTATCATACCCTCACACTCAATAGCAACAACATACTCTTCGGCACAGCCGCTACTCAAGGCAAAAAAATAGTAGGCTCAACCGTTACTATTACAGCCACTGCCGAAGAAGGCTACATCTTTACCGGATGGACAGTAGTGAGCGGCGGAGCAACATTAGCATCACTGAGCAACGCTACAACCACCTTCACTATGCCTGACAACGATGTGGAAATAACAGCCTCGTTTGTGGTACAAAGATGCTTCAGTTCAATAACATATCAGGCAGAAGAAATAATGATAACCGAAGCCGGTGCCGTTACAAACCACGATACACAGGCTACGCCTACCAATGTGCTGTTGTGTACATCATCACAAAACACATCTGCCTCACACTATAGCGAATACTTCCCCACTTCAGATAATGGTTATGTATTTAACACTCAAGCAACTTCGTCTGTATATATGGAGATTGATATACCCGAAGCAGGGTATTATGATTTCAATTTCTATGTAGGTTCAGGCTACGAGAAAAATGTATGGGGCACGATATATACTACACAGTCCGGAGGCTTAGGAAACAGTATCGTTTACGACGGGGTTACCTATTATCAACAATACAACTCACATCTGAATATAAATCACAATAGTTACACAATCGTTGAAGCCACTGAAAGCGAGGGTTCAGGCATTGACAACAAATATCTTCCCGCCGGAAAATGTATTATTGCCGTTTATACGGGAAATGCCAACTGTGCTATTGACAAGATAACAATAACCCGCCATGACGGCAATGAAGTGTTCTGCAAACAGGAAGTAACATATAGTAGCGGCTCAAACGGCTCGCTTACCACTCATACAAGCAATGGGGTTGATTTTTCATCCGGCGACCTGCTCTTTGAGAGTTCACTGCTTCAGTTCACAGCCACACCTGCATCCGGCTACGGCATCGAAGGTTGGTATGTAAGTATTGACGGCGGAGAATACACTCTGCAAACCGATAGCAAAGGCAAAACAAGTTTTGAATATACCCTTCAAGACGAAGGCATAGCAGTGGAAGTACGCTTTGCCCAAGCCTATACACTCACTCTCACAAGCAGTCCCGCCGCCGGTGGTACTCTAACCGGTGGAGGCTCGTATGTGGAAGGACAAGAAATAAGCGTTACTGCCGTAGCCAACTCAGGTTATGCCTTCCAAAACTGGACTCGTAGCGGATATCAGGTTACTGTATCTTCTAATTTCACCTACACAATGCCCGCAGCCAACACCACCCTGCAAGCCAACTTTGTTGAACAGGCTTGCTCCGCCTCATATACCATACAGTGCGAAACCGACTATCTGCCCACTTTCACTCTGCCAACCGACATTGAGTTTGAGACAGAAGGCGACGGTAGCGGAACAGACTTGCATTATGGCAGTTATCACGGAACAGGTTATGCTGCTTATAAAGGGCACGGAGGCGACCTCTACTATATGATTAACATACCTCAGGCAGGCGAGTATCAAATAACAGTATATCTGACTGACGGTGCAAACCGCTGGTTGAACATTTTTGGAACTGCAACCACAGCACATCAGTATGTTGATTATGGTGGCGTTCGCTACTACAAGATTTCCGCCGATGGCGACGATATGGGCAATGGCTCTGACGAAGCCTTCCAGCCTTTCAGTGTAACAAAGACTCTTTCAGCCGGCAGGTATATCATAGGTGTTTGGGCGCAAGACTGCTACGCAGCATTCGACCAGATTGTCGTTACCCGCACCGACAACTCGCAAGTGTTCTGCGAACAGATACAAGACCTCTATCTCATAGGAAATATCTACGGTACGAATTATCTGTGGAATCCCAATCCGGGCAACCACGAAGGTCGAATGACTCGTCTCGGCGATGGCAGTTATACTATCCGCACCCGTATAGCAAGCAGTATAACAGCACCATACGCCGGTGGTACTTTCGCCTTCTCAACAGTGGAAGGCACTTGGGAAGAAGTAAATGCCCACCGCTTCGGACCGTCGGAAACGACAGTGGCAACTTCGTATGGCAACACCTACGCTTATTCCGAGCAGAACAACTCCAACAACTGGTCGGTACCGGTGGCCGGAACCTACACAATAACACTCAACCCGAAGACACACAGTTTAACAATCGAAGGACCAGAGTTGTACTTCAACGGTCAGTCATCGGCAACAAGCTACAGCACATCGAACTACCAATTGATGAACTACGACCAAAAGAACAATGTATATACACTTGTAACACGCATTGCCAATAGTGCCGCAGGGACAAGCAATGGCTCTGCTTCGTTCACGGTTGACACCTCCGGCGATGCTACATATATCAACAACAACCGCTACGGACCTGCCACCAACAACGCCACACCTGCTGCCGAAGGTGCTGAAAATACCATTGCTCTCAACGGCTCAAATAAGTTTAGCGTTCCGGCAGGGTGGTACTACATTGAAGTTGACCTTGAGTCATCGCCAAAAACAGCCCGCTTCTATCCTACCTGCGAACCGCGCGCTATGGACATCTGGACAGGATCAGTACCTGTTTCGGAAAACTATACCGGCGTTGACGAACTTGGCGAGACCGTAACACTCTCTGCCGAAGACCAAAACTGGTGGCTTCGTCAAGTAGTGCTCGGACCTGAACATTTCCAAACGGCACATGTGGGCGATACACTTCGAGTATTCTACACATCAATAACCGCCGACCCGAAAGGCGGTCTGCATAAGACCAACAACTACGACCCGCTCTCAACCGACGGAACAGCATACCATGTATCCGACAATTCTGAGGTAACAATAAGCGATGGCGAGACTTATGTACTCAAGAGTTTCAGCCTTCCTGCTAACGGCTACTATCATATCATAACAGCGTCATCACTTGCAGAACTGAAAACTCGCGGTGTGGTAGTAAAAGGTAAAGGACATACTATCACTAAAATTGCGCTCCACCCCGTTTGCGACGAAGATGAACGGCGCGTCAATGCTGACCTTACAAATGTTGCAACATCTGTAGATTTGCGCGATGACCCGTATCTCATAGGCGATGTTAATGCCGGTGGATTCAACCTCGGCGAATGGGAACATCAGTTGGCATTCCCAAGGCAGAACTTCACACATGTGGCTGTGGGCGATTATGTGAATGTGTATGTCAGCATTACAGATGTTGACGCAACCATCTCTTTCCGTTGCAATGTAGAGTCCATCATAGCCGACGACAAACAAGGTGGCGAAGGTTGCCCGAGTTATGGCGATGTATCTTTCGACCGCACTATCGACAACCTTGACGGTGATGCACCGGTAGTGATAGGCGACAACAACTACTCTGTCATAACAATGGAAGTAACCGAGGATATGAAACGCCGTCTCGACCAAACGGGCTTTATCATAGCAGGAAAAGGCGCACTCGTTTATCGCGTTGAAAGTGTAACACGCTTGTTTGTCATAGGTTCAGAATCGACCATCGAAGAGAAGCGCGTACCGACAGTTGTTCACGACCTTGTTATCTGGCAAGGCAGTCAGGCAAGCAATACCGACGATATTGATGTCCGCGGCTCAATAACCTATGTCCGTCCGTCGGTTGGTGGTATGCACACACAAACCGGAACAACCGGCGTAGTGGGCAACACAATTGACCAGTGGTACACTTTTGCACTGCCTTTCGAAGTAAGTGCTATCAAAGTCTATGACAAGACCGACCGTGCATACTACGATGGCATACAGTCTATTTACCGCACCGATGCCAACGATTCAGGTCAGTCGCGTGCAGGTGGAAACAACCCGTTAGGACGCGGTTTCTTCTATTTCAACTGGCTCAAAGCAGAAAATCTGACAGGTGTACTTGAGGTCTTCCGCGCCCGTTGGGAATATGTTGACTCCGAAACAAGCGAAAGCATAACTGCCGAACTAAACGGCGCACGCTACGGTTACCCGATAAAACTCTACCCGTATATTATAATGTTTACCGATTGGGGTGGCACCGACACCTATTTCAACGACAACAACGAAGTTCGTTTCGTTGGCGGTCCGCAACTTGTAAGAGGCACTTCGGACGCAGTTATAATAACCGAAGACGGCGAGTACTTCTACTATTATCCTAACAACACTCTGCATAGTATGACCATAACCGGCAGTGCTTACAAACTTAACGAAACAAACAACCGCTTCTATCTTGAGGACAACCCCGTCATACCGCCATTTGAATGTTACATACAAGCAACTTCAAGATACAAGGCTCTGCACCGCTCAATAAGTTTCACCAACTTCGTTTCTGACGATGAGCCGGATGTGCCAACTCAAATAGATAAAAACTCAATGGACATACTCTATGAGTGGATCGCACAAAATGCGGAAGTAAGAGTTCTTGACCCAACAGGAAAACTCGTCAGAACCTTGCAATTAAGCACCGGCGAACTTCAGCAACTGCCCAAAGGTATGTATATGTTGCAAAATGGCAAAACAACCGTAAAAGTTATACTCTGACATCTATAAAACCTCAAAACCATGAAACGCTGGATTTTTATATTGATTCTAAGTATTGTAATCCCTCTTTGGGGTATGGCTCAAGAATTGACGATATACACTACTTCAAGTGCAAGACTGCATAATGCCGGTGAGGTAGCAGGTTTTAAGTCGATGTCATTAGGTGTTTATGCCATTGGAACGACTGCGCCTACTTTTAATTGGTCAGGCGGTATTGCAAGTTCGCATACCATTACAGGAAAAACGAGTCTGCCACAATCACAGATTTACGCACCTTTTTCAAACCAAGCACCAAATGTAAGGCGTGCTCCGGGCGACCACTCAGGCGGAACAGAAGTGCAACCACCCGACTTAGACCCGATAGGAGAAGGAACGACTGTACTATTACTACTTTCAATGTTGTACTTTATAATAACCCTTGTAAGATGCAGAAAACTCTTTGTATAATACTAACCGCTCTTGTTATGTTCAGTTGTAAGAAAAATGATCCGAAACTATATCTTGATGCCAACGCCCCGATAAAAGACCGTGTGGAGAACTTGCTCTCACAGATGACGCTTGAAGAGAAAGTAGGTCAGATGAATCAGTTTGTCGGACTTGAACATATACGCCAGAACTCACAGTCGATGTCAGAGGAAGAACTCTATCGCAACACAGCATCGGGCTTCTATCCGGGCTATTCGCTTGCCGACATTGAGCAAATGATAAAAGACGGCAAAGTAGGTTCTTTCTTGCATGTACTGACTCTGGAAGAAGCCAACCACTTGCAAGAGTTGTCGCTTCAAAGTCGCTTAGGCATACCCTGTCTTATCGGTATAGACGCTATTCACGGCAATGCCAAGTGTCTTGACAATACCGTCTATCCTACTCATATCGGACTTGCTTGCTCGTTTGATACCGTATTGGCAGAGCAAATAGGCAGACAGACGGCACTTGAGATGCGCGCTATGAATATGCACTGGACCTTCGACCCCAATGTAGAAGTGGCTCGTGACCCGCGCTGGGGGCGTGTAGGCGAGACTTTCGGCGAAGACCCGCTACTCGTCTCGCTCATGGGTGAGCACACTACCATTGGTCTGCAAGGTAATCTGTATCAGCCAGTATTGGCTGATACAATGGCTGATACAACCGCTGTGCTTGCCTGCGTAAAGCATTTCGTAGGCGGTTCGGAGCCACTGAACGGAACAAACGGAGCACCGGCAGACCTGTCAGAGCGAACCTTGAGAACAGTCTTTTTCCCATCATTCAAAGCAAACATAAGCGCAGGTGTGGCAACCCTTATGCCTTCCCACAACGAACTGAATGGCACGCCTTGCCATTCCA
This sequence comes from Paludibacteraceae bacterium, assembly GCA_017480285.1. GTDB lineage: Bacteria > Bacteroidota > Bacteroidia > Bacteroidales > Paludibacteraceae > Colicola. The sequence continues at coordinate 16,298 of JAFVAX010000054.1, forward strand.
ACAAATGGCATCTGCAAGACATAGCACGCCAAGAATGGGGCTTCAGCGGTTTTGTCATAAGCGACTGGATGGACCTTGAGCACATAGCCGACCTTCACCATACTGCCGAAGATAACAAAGAAGCCTTCCGCCAAGCAATACTTGCCGGTGTGGATATGCACATGCACGGACCGGAATGGAACAAGACGGTATGCGATTTAGTTCGAGAAGGCCAAATCTCGGAAAAGCGCATTGACGAGAGTGTCAGACGAATACTTACAACCAAATTCCTTTTAGGACTATTTGAACACCCATATAGCACTGCCGAAAAAAGAGATGCCGTATGTTTCTCTACGGAACACCAACAGACTGCTATTCAGGCAACACGAGAAAGTATCGTACTGCTGAAAAACGATGGTTTGCTGCCTCTTGACAAAGGTAAATATAAACACATCATGCTAACAGGCATCAACGCTGACGATGAGAACATTATGGGCGACTGGTCAGAGCCTCAACGAAAAGAAAATCTTTGGACAGTACTTCGTGGCATAAAAGAAGAGTTTTCTGATGCTGAAATCAATTTTATAGACCAAGGTTGGGACCCTCGCAATATGAATCCCGAACAAGTTAAAAAAGCAGCAGAAGCAGCAAAAAAAGCCGATCTTAATATCGTTGTTGCGGGCGAATATATGATGCGCCGACGCTGGACGGAACGAACAGGTGGCGAAGACACCGACCGCTCAAACATCGACCTTGTAGGACTTCAAGAGGAACTTATTGAAGCAGTCTATGCTTCCGGCAAACCTACAATACTCATTCTCATCAACGGCCGACAGTTAGGTGTTCATTGGGCTAATGAACACTTGCCTGCCATCATCGAAGCATGGGAACCCGGACAGTTTGGAGGTAAAGTGCTGGCAGAGATACTCGTTGGCAAAACCAACCCGTCAGCAAAGCTTGCCGTAACCATTCCGCGCACAGTCGGTCAAGTACAAATGGTATATAACCATTTGCCATCGGCATATTTCCATCCGTATGCCGCCTATGAGTCGTCAGAACCGCTATGGCACTTCGGCTACGGACTGAGTTACAGCACATTCGAGTATTCAAATCTGCAAATAAACACAGTTTCCGACAATAAAATTCAAGTATGTTGTGATATTAAAAACACTTCCGCTGTTGACGGTACAGAAATTGCACAACTCTATATCCGCGACTGTGTGAGCAGTCTTACTCGTCCGGTCAAGGAACTGAAAGGTTTTAAGCGCATACCGCTTAAGGCAGGCGAAACAAAAACCGTGCAGTTTGAACTTACAAAAGACGATCTCTCGTTCATTGGTGCGGATATGAAACCGGTGTTCGAGAGCGGAGATTTTGAGATTATGGTAGGCGCTTCAAGCCGCAACGAAGATATTATTAAACAAATTATAAGACTATGAGAAAACTGATTTATATTTTCCTAACACTCTGTATCTTCTCAAGTTGTGTACAAAACACTAAAACCAAACAGCAAGATTTACTTACACGCTTGAATGAAACAGCAGAAAAAGGTATTATCTACTTCGGTCAACAGGATGCCACTGTCTATGGACATTTCTCCACTTGCTGGGTGAACGCTGATTTTAAGAGTGATATGAGCAAGATATGTGGAAATGAGCCTATGATATTGGGTTTTGATTTAGGCGGAATAGAATCAGGCGACAGCCTCAATCTTGACGGAGTGCCATTCAGTGCTATTCGCAATGCTGCACAAACGCATCTCAAAAAAGGCGGTATCGTTACTTTCTCGTGGCATCCGCGCAACCCCGTTACATTAAGCAATTCGTGGGACACAACGGCTATCGTTACTGCTGATTTTGAACAAATAAAAATAACCTTGAAACCTTGGCTTAAGAATGTCGCAACATTCCTGAATAGTTGCCTTACATCTTGTTGCGACAGCGACAAGAATCATCAAATCATTTTCCGCCCATGGCACGAGCATACAGGTTGGTGGTTCTGGTGGGGACAGCAGACACTTACAAAAGAGCATTATATCAATCTGTGGCATTTCACTTATTCAGAGATAATGAACTCTTTGAACAGAAAAGATACAAAATCAATCCTTTGGGCTTATTCGCCAAATCTGGGAGTGAATAAAGACACTTATATGGAACGCTACCCTGGTGATAATGAAGTGGATATATTGGGTTTTGACTGCTATCAGTTTGGGGCAGACCCTACTTCGTACATCAACGACCTGAACAAGACTCTTGCTTTTATGACCGAATTAGGCTACGAGCACAAGAAACCGATAGCCCTCACTGAAACAGGCAATGAAAGTTTGCAAACGCCAAACTGGTGGACCGAAGTCCTTTTGCCCGTTATTGAGAAATATCCTGTTTCTTATACTATGGTGTGGCGCAATGCTTACGACAAGCCCGAACATTTTTATGTTCCCTTTGAAGGCGAAGCATCAGCAGAAGACTTCCGACAATTTGTCAGCAACAAAAAAATCATACTACTTGAAAACAAATAAAACACAACATTTATATGACTGATTTTCAACAAAGAAAAGAGCAACTTCTGAGAGAACACGAACAGTTGCTCAACCGCCAGAATAATCGTTTACCGTCAGAAAACGGAATCTATTTCCGCTACGAACACCCTATTCTAACCGCTCGTCACATACCCCTCACATGGCGTTATGACTTCTCCGAAAAGAGCAACCCCTACTTGCAGGAGCGCATAATGATGAACGCTGTTATGAACTCCGGTGCCATACTTTTGGACGGCAGGTATTTGGTTGTTGCCCGTGTTGAGGGTGCCGACCGAAAATCGTTTTTTGCTGTAGCGGAAAGCCCAAACGGAGTTGATAATTTCCATTTCTGGGACGAGCCTATCACAATGCCTGACGGCGATAACCCACCGGCTACCAATGTGTATGATATGCGCCTTACGAAACACGAGGATGGTTGGATATATGGCGTTTTCTGCGTTGAGCGACACGATGACACTCAGCCGTTCAACACTTCCGCCGCCGTTGCTGCCGCAGGTATTGCCCGCACCCGCGATTTGAAAACTTGGGAGCGTCTGCCCGACTTGAAATCGCTCTGCCAACAGCGTAATGTGGTACTTCACCCTGAGTTTGTGGACGGCAAATATGCCTTCTATACCCGTCCGCAAGATGGCTTTATAGAGACAGGCAAAGGTGGCGGCATTGGCTGGACACTTGTCCGCGACATCACTCACGCCGAAGTGAGCAACGAGCGAATCATCAATGCACGATACTATCATACTATAATGGAAGTTAAAAACGGCGAAGGACCGGCACCAATAAAAACCAAAGACGGCTGGTTGCACCTCGCACATGGTGTGCGTAACACTGCCGACGGACTGCGCTATGTACTGTATCTGTATATGACATCGCTTGAGTACCCAACGGAGATTATTTACGAACCGGCAGGCTATTTCCTCGCCCCGCAAGGATGCGAGGAGTACATCGGCGATGTTATGAATGTGGCTTTCTCAAACGGATGGATTGTTGACAATTCACAATTTACAATTCACAATTCACAATCTGCAATTCACGATTCAGAGCGTGATACACGCAGGGTGCTTATTTATTATGCTACAGCCGATACCCGTATGCATGTGGCAGAATCAACCGTTGACCGCCTTGTGGACTATTGCAAGAACACTAAAAAAGACGGACTTACCACTTCTGCAAGCGTTGAAACAATCAAAGCGTTGATAAATAGAAATAAAGGATTATGAAAAATCTTGTTCGCAAAATAGGCTATGGCTTTGGCGATATGTCCTCGTCAATGTTTTGGAAAGTCTTTTCCTACTATTTGCCGTTTTTCTATAGTAATATCTTCGGTTTAAGTCTCAAAGACGCCGGCATCATCTTGCTTGTAACTCGTATCTGGGATGCTGTTTCCGACCCTATGATGGGTATTTTGGCTGACCGCACACATACCCGCTGGGGTAAATATCGGCCGTACCTCTTGTGGGTTGCACCGCTTTTCAGCATCTGTGGCATACTGCTTTTTACCACTCCCGACTGGACTTATGGCGCTAAACTCGTATGGGCGTATGTTACTTATATCCTCATGATGACCGTATATACAGGTATCAATGTACCATACGGGGCAATGCTTGGCGTCATAACAGCCGACTCAAACGAGAAAACCGTCTATTCGTCGTTCCGTATGTTCTTTGCATACGGCGGATCGTTCTTGGCACTTTTCTTGTGGGAACCGCTCTGCAACACTTTTGGCGGCTACGACTCCACTCAAGGTTGGTTCTGGGCAATGGTAGTGATAGCAAGTGCTTGTTTCCTATTGTTTATATGTTGCTTTCTTTTAACTAAAGAAGAATTGAAAACGGTCAGCACAGCAAGTGTAGGTAGCGATTTGAGTTCGCTACTGAAAAACAAGCCTTGGTGGTTGCTTATAGGTGCAGCACTGTGTTTCAATCTGTTTTGCACAGTTCGCGGTGCTACGGTGGCTTACTACTTTGCCGACATCATACCAGCCGATGCCCGCTTAACGCTTGGCAGTTGGAGTATTGTCTTCTATGCAGGTTTGTTTTTGGCTGTGGGAGAGATATGCAATATGTTAGGTGTAGCTATATGCGTGCCTATTGCCGGCAGATTCGGAAAGAAAACCACTTTCATTGCTGTTAATGCAAGTCTTTGCGTATTAAGTGTTTTATTCTTCTTTATTCCTGTTTCACAAGCAGGCTTTTGGCTTATGCTTTTAGCACAGGTTTTCATTTCCGTTCTAACAGGTATTATGTCGCCACTTGTATGGTCGATGTACGCTGATGTTAGCGACTATGCGGAATTGGAATATAAGACGGCATCAACAGGACTTATATTCTCATCGTCAAGCATGGCGCAGAAATTCGGGGGTGCAATAGGCGGTTCGGCAGCATTATGGCTCTTGGCTGCCTTTGGCTATGTTACAGACCCTGAGCTGCTTCAGTCCGAGCTTTTTGCAGGACAACCTGCAGAGGCACTTCTTTGCTTAAAAGGTCTAATGTCGTTTATTCCGGCCATGGTAAGTGTTTTGGCAGTACTTGTGGTTAGTTTCTACCCGCTTACTACGAACAGAATGAAAGATATTTCCGACAAACTTAAAATCGCTCGTCAAAATGGATAAAAAGGAATTAGTTAAATCTGCTCTTGAACTACTGACAAACAATATCTTACCATTTTGGCAAAAAAGTATGGTAGATACCCAAAATGGCGGCTTCTATGGTCGCCGAGATGGCAATGGTATCTTACATCCTGACGCAGAAAAAGGTGCTGTCCTGAATGCTCGTATCCTTTGGGCCTTTTCCGCGGCATATAGAGTTCTGAAACAATTTACAATTCATCCTCATCCTGAACTTGTTTCAGGATCTCATTCCCTTTCAGACCCAGACCTTCGTCAGGGTGAGGATACTGACCCTGACCTTCGTCATAATCTAAATAACATCTTTGCCATTGCCACTCGTGCAAAAGATTATATCATTCAGCACTTCATTGACCGAGAGTATGGTGGCGTTTATTGGTCGCTAACTGCCGACGGCAAGCCGCTTGACACAAAAAAACAAAGTTATGCTATCGGCTTTATGATTTATGGCTTGTCAGAGTATGCTCGTGTAACCGGCGATGAAGAAGCCAAGCAAGCAGCAATCAACCTTTTCCACGATTTGGAAAACCACGCTTTTGACAAACAGAACAATGGTTATATCGAGGCTCTCACTCGCGAGTGGGAAACAATAGAAGATATGCGTCTGTCCGACAAAGATGAGAACGGCATATTCACTATGAACACCCATTTGCATATCATTGAGCCTTATACAAACTTATATCGTATCTGGAAAGACCCTCAACTCAAAAAGCAGATAATCAACCTGTTGAACATCTTTACGCAGAAACTCTATAACCCCACGAACGGACATTTAGACCTTTTCTTCAACGAGCATTGGCAAGGCAAACGCAATATCCACAGTTACGGCCACGATATTGAGGCATCGTGGCTGCTCACTGAAACACTCGAAGTTCTTCAAGATGAAGGGCTAACCAAAGCCACCCTACCCTATATTGAGCACATTTCCGAAGCCTCTGAAGAAGGTCTGCAAGCAGACGGCTCTATGATTCACGAGGCACATTTCCCCATTTCTGTCGATTCTAATAACCTGAATCAGCCATATATGGCTGATTCAATTGACTTCTCGCGCCAGTGGTGGGTTGAGTGTGAGGCTGTTATAGGATTTCTTTACAGATACAAACAGACAAAAAACGAAACCTTCTACCATAAGGCGGTGAAGGCTTATCTGTATATTCTTGAAAATCTTGTGGATAGAGAGAACAGTGAGTGGTATTGGGCAATTCTGCCTAACGGAGCAGTCGATAAAGAAAACGATAAAGCAGGGTTTTGGAAATGCCCGTACCACAACTCACGTATGTGCCTTGAGATTCTTACACTCGATATCTAATAATCTGCACTTTCAATATTTTCTATCGGTATAGTAGGTTTGTTCATTAGCGAGAGAAAAACTTGTGCTGTTGCTACCACATCTTTCTGACAATAGACGGAAATACGCTTATAATCTTTTTCCTGCCAAAAGACGCGACCGACTTCTGAGCCGTCAATATCGTCTTTTGGTGTGGGAATACCAAACACAGCGGTCAATAGTTTGAGTTTAGTAAACGACTTTACATCACCGAACTTCCACATATCCATAGTGTCCAAATGGTGTATATCCCATGGTTTTTTGCCCGCAACTTGTAGTGTTTCAGGCAGAGGGATATGAAGTATTGTTGCCCTGCGGCAGATATACGGGATATCAAATTCCTTGCTGTTATGACCACAAAGCACATGATTGGGCGACTGCACAAACCTGCCCAACATCTCAAAGAAGTCCATCAATATGGTGCGTTCGTCCGGACCGAAATACGACTTCGTTTTGATATGCAATTCCTTATTTTTGTAAAAGCAGAAACCGACACTTATGCACACTATCCTGCCAAACTCTGCAAAGATAGCGCTCTCACCCCATAGGTCTTGCGCAGTTTTATCCTCGGCATAACGCTGAGGATTGCGCTGACGAAGAGTTTCTACCTTTTCAGCCCACAGAGCCTGCATCTCTTCACTCATATCTTCCATATTTTGGGCTTGAGGGGCAGTTTCAATGTCAAAGAAAATTATCTTATCAAGCGATTGAAGCGACATAACAAATTAAAATTCAAAGATTCAAAAATTCCAAAATTCAAAGATTCAAAAATTCCAAAATTAGTATCCTCACCCTGAACTTGTTTCAGGGTCTTACGCCTCTTTTCAGATCCAAAAACAAGTTCAGGGTGAGGATTAGAACCGCAATGCAATATCAACTATCTACTAAAATGCAATATAAATTAATAACTAATAACTAATAACTAATAAATATTAACTAATATGCCGTTTGCGTCGTAAGTGTGGTTTTGATAGTCGATAAACACTTTGCCTTCTTTCAGATATTTTCGTGCATTGCTTATCTGCTCATCAGTCAGTTCAACAGGTGCAGCAGATACTGTGCCATCGCTGATAACAAAGTCTTTGACAATAACCGTTGTAGGCAGATAGTTCTCATTGCCGGGGTGATATGCCACAACCGACACTTCACCCTCGTTCTCAGGCACTATAAGACCGTTCTCAATACTCAAAATACAACTTGTATAGGCATAGACGATGTCAAGACCTGACGACAGAGTTGCAGTGGATGCAACCGTTTCACCCACAACGAGGTTGCTTTGTTGCGCGTCCCAAACGATAGTCTGTGGTGCTTTCTGAATATGCAGTGCTACTGACGAACTGACAGAGTTATAGATATTTTCATTTTCAGGTGTGAAAAGCACGCTGAAAACATAATCGCCTGCCGGAAGGATGCTATTGGGGTCAATGTCTATGTATGAAAAAGTACCTGCAACTTCGCCTATGGTATCTTCTAACTTTGCCTGCCCGACAGCTTGCCCATAGACAAGATTTTCAGCCTGAGGCGCAACAACGGGTGTGGCTTTATTGATTGTTATATCTTTTGAGATAGTGTTTTCAGCAGGCAGGAACTTATAGTTACCCTCTTGCGATGCGGTCAGTGTGATAGTGCCTGCTGCATAAATCTCAAGCACACCTTCTTTCACTACAGCAATACTTGGGTCTGAAGACTCATACCCAACTGCCAGACCCGATGATGCGTGGGCGGTCAGTTCCACTTTGTCAGTAGTAAGACATTCTGTAAGAGTCTGACTCCAAGTAAGAGTCTGACTATATTTTTCTGTCGAACCGCTCACTTTTATTCTCGCTTCTCTGCCTTCACCGGAAACAACCACATAGCCCGTATGACTGCCTGCTTCTTGATGATTGTAGGAAACAGTTATTGTAGTTGATTGATTGATAAGATTCTTTTGACCGACTGTTGTTGCTGACACACTAAAATGCGGGTCGGTAGTTTTGACAGTTGCTACTATGTTTGTCCAATTTATTGTTACGGTCTTAGTAGCGGGTGCGTCATCCACCATAGCGTTTCCGAAGGGCCATTCGTCGGTTGAGACAGCAAGGCTCTTAAGTTCGCTGACGCGTATGTTTCGGAAAGTGGCAGTAGAGCGACCTTTGGCGGCAAACTTCAGGAACCGTGTAGTTGTAGCAAGCGTGGCAGAATCAGCGGTGGCAGTAGAGATAATCGAAGTACCTTCCGAAGAGAACACCTGCGACCAGTTGTTATGGTCTTGCGACTGATAGACGCTTACCGTACCGTTTGTGCCACCACCAAGCCAAGAGATATATACTTTTTCGGCAACACCCGTCTGTGGTAATGCCACTACACACTCGTCCTCAAAATCAGCCTCAAGCGGATTGATGATGATTTTACCAATAGACAGACCACCACCAATGCCTAATATACCGTTTGAGAAACTTACATTGTCGGTTTTGGAAATGACGGTGAGAGCGTTTTGGAAATCGTTAGAGCCAAACTCAGTATCCCACTGAAGTTGAGCATTTACAGACACGAATGTTATTAAAAGAAGCAGTAGAGTTACAATCTTTTTCATACCTTTTGTCAGATTTTTGTTATATTCAGGTGCAAATTTACAAAAATCTACGAAAATGCACAAATTTTTCTATAAATATCTTTCTGATCCATCGTTGTATTAGTTATATATTGGTTAATGTTTGTTATTGTTTCTAACAAAAGTACTTAATCAAAACAAGTAAAACAGTTTGGTTTGTTTCTCTTAAACCCGAAAAGTGCGGTGAAACGAATACCGACGACCAAATCGTGCAGCATCGTTCCACCTGTATATCTGTTGTTTAACAGCGATGGCATTTGTATGCTCTCAAGGTCATAATATCTGCCTTCATTAACTTCGAAAGGTGAGTCATACCCGTGCGTTGAATGAGCATTGATAGCCCCAAAATCGGCGAACAGAGCCAACCGCAACCGCCAATCTCTGAAAGAGGAGTTTGAATACCATACATTATCACTTGTCAGAAGGCTCCAGTCAAAACCCACTTCGACATGCGGATATACTTGAATCTTGCTTTTAAGCCTTGCAGGAGAGGTATCTTTATGGATACGGTCATTGACATAAAAGGCATGATTGTCCATATCTTCAAAAGGTGTTATATAACGGTCAAATGAACCTATACAGGTAGTAAGAGCCTCTGCGTGATAGGCATCCCAAACTTGAAAACTAAGGAAAGCACCGGCAAGAAAATAAAAGGCTTTCAGTCTGTCCCCGAACCGACCGCCTAAAAGCAACGGAGTGGTTACAGAAACATTCATTGCGTGATCGTTGCGGGCATCAAAATGGTAGGTATAATTAAACGGCGTTCCCTGTGTATCTACTGTTTTTATCGTCTCGTCGTAACGCGCCGACAAACGCATACGATAAAAACCCATATTAAGTCCTACACCTGCCTGAAACAAGAGTTTGTTATATACCAATTCGTAGCCGAAATCTATTTCCGTAGTAGCGGTATTGAAGCGTGAGAGATGCTTATAGTTGCCCAATTGAAAAGCATACGCACCGAAGGCACTGACCCACAAATAATGGTCCATTCCGTATTTTCTTTTCCCATAACTCAAGCCGCGATGCGACATCTTGCGTGGTTTAACCTGTGGCTCAAGTTTAACTTCGGCCTCTGCAGGTAGCAGGGTGAGCAAAAGAAATAAAAGGAAAATATATGGTTTTATCTTTTGAAGCATAGGTTTAATGTTTTATTTAGGAACTGACAATTTTACATATTTTCTATACCCGTCATTGGTTTGGAAAATCAGGAAATAATGCGCAGCGGCAGTTGGGATAGAGATTGTTTGACTCTCGTTCTTAATCAACTTACCTTCTTTCAGTATTCTACCTGTAGTTGATACCAACTGCCAATTAGCATCTTGATCGCTATGCATCGTACAATACGGGTCGTCTAATGCAATCTGTGTCGGTCGAACAACAATAGTTGCATGTTTATTAAGCGTATAGTCTTCTGTAAATTCAGGGTGCATCGGACAGGTCATAAAGGTTTTGCCGTCGTCCACACGGGTAAGAGCAACGCTGTAATTATTTCCATTCTCCATTCCTAACTCAGGATAGATGTATATGTATGGTTTGGTTTCTCCGTATATGATATTCCCATTATGATACCATTGGTACGCTGAAAATTCATAACCGCCATTATATCTGTCGTTGAGCACTGCAATGACATCGTTCCAATGTTGCTCTGCCACCCACGAAGGATAACTTACCATAAACCTGACGGGACTGTAAGTTGCACTATCTCTAAGACATACACCATTGTGTAAGAACACTGTTGCATCATAATAGTCAGGGCGTATATATACCGTTTTATCCCATGCGTGCTTGCGTACAGGTACGCTGATAACACCTTCAGTATCGATTATCTGATGGCTGAAATTCACGAATCCTTGTTCTTGTGCTTCAGCACTGAACTTGACTGTAAACGAGATAGGCGATAGGCCTTCGTAGGTGTAGGTAAAGTTCATATATCCATCGTCAGCACAGAAAGGCTGCGGCAGAATAACCGCCTCTGTCGGTTTGACTTGCTTGAGCATAAGATGAACGCGGTGGTTGCAACCTTCTGAATTTATGGTGTCGTAGATGTAATGTCCGCCTTCGTAAAGAATCTGATTATAGAACCGATATGTCTCACCCATACAAATCATATCTTCTATTGTATCGGTTGTGGCTTTATGAACAATAAGTTCAAGCGAACGGATAGTGTCGCACACTCCGTGACCATAAATAGTATCGAAGTAAATACCCGTCTGAGTTAAGTATCTGCCACGGAAGTTGTACGGCAATTCTGTATCGCACAAAACAACAGGACTATTCGGCATCGGTACAATCTCAGGCGGAGCGACATATAGATGCCAAACTATTACCGAGTCAATGCCCAAAGGCTGAGATATAAGTTTGTCAATAACGACTGTATCTGCTGTATATTCGTTACCCCTATATGTTATTATTGCACCTGAACAGATAGTATCGTACAGGTTGATTTGACGAGCCAAATACAGGTGATAAATACTATCACAATTATTTGTCGTTGTGAATTCGACATCATACCGTCCGCCTTTGTCGAAGGTTCTGCCGTGATATTCATACACTTCACCCAAATCAATCGAACTCGTGTCGCTGAAATGATATATTGAATCAACTGAAACAATCATTATAACGACAGAATCACAGCCATACTTGTTTGGCTCAATCTTTTGTAACTGGTATGTGCCTACGGGTTTTTCAATAATACTTTGACCATCCCATTCATACGGAGAGCCATAGCATACATTATCGTATAGGTATGTGGTGTCAGGCTTATGCAGATACAATGTATGTTCAACTACGGAGTCGCAACCAAAACGATTAAGTGTGTCTTTGTATCTTACAATGGTTGTGTCGAACAGATATGCAGTCAGGTCTAAATCATCAAAAATGGGGTCGATATTATTTGAGCAATAGGTATAAGAGAGTCGTGTTGTATCGGTATTGTCAACATAAAGATGCAAAGTATAAACGCTATCGCAACCATGTTTGGTTTGATATACCGCCTTAAAGATTGTGTCTTGATGGGTTTTTACTACATATACTTCATCGTATGCCAAAGCAGGATAAACACCGCCGTAATGCTCGCCTAAAATAAGTTTGTTTTGCCAAACGAACATACTATTGTCGCACAACTTTACCTCTTCTGTTGGGAAACGATATGAATTGAATATAGTTAGATCCATCACACATATTGAATCACACTCAAATCTGCTATTTGGAATGGTGTCTGTCAGTATATACACACTATCACCACGATAGGTTGAGATGTCTTTATATTGATGCCATTCATACAAGTCGCCACTACATATAGTATCAGTCTCTATTGGTGCATAATCGGGATGATGAACCGTTAATTGATATTCGGTAACGGAAAAACATCCATTAGTGAGTGGTACAGTATCGTGGAATATACCACTTCCTGTTCTCACTTTACCTTCAAGGGTATAGACATTGTTCCAATCGCCATAACACCAATCTAACTTTTGCACATAAAATTCAGAAGGTTTAGTCCGAAGTACGAGTATGCAAATGGAGTCGCATTTATATTTGCTCGGCAGCGTATCGGCATAAAGTCCGTCAGTCTCAAGCCATTTGTCGTTCCACTTATACGGCATATCTGCAGTACATACTTCAATCGTTTCCCGCTCTAAATACCGTTCTCCAACGATGAGGTGCATTATGTAGAGCGAGTCGTAGCCGGCTGTCGGAGGTGTCATACGAACAGTGTCAACGACTGTATGAGTAAGAGTATCGCCATAGTAGAAGACAGTATCACCAATGCAGATAGTGTCGTAGTCGTGATGATGATAGTTGAGTTGAAGCCTATATACAGAGTCGCACCCAAACGAACTCACATGGTCTGTTTCATAGTAACCGCCCGATGAGTATATATTATCGTGATACTCAAATGGTTCGCCTATTTCAGCGGTTAGAGTATCTATTGGGAAGTACTCGGTTGAATGAACAATAAGTTGAGCCACATAGCGAATTGAGTCGCAGCCATTATCATTAGTTAGGGTGTCGTACAAGAAATGTGTGCCTTTACGGTATGTACTTAAATCAATATAATGCCATACGGAGTCCGTACCCTCACATATCTCTATAGCATTTTCATACCGGGTAGTCGGACGGGTTACGCGAATCTCATATTCAACAATAGAATCACAACTTAGGTTTGGATTATTGGTCTTATATGTTACAGGATATATACCATCATCAAAATACGGGACACCGTCTATATAGATAGTTTCTGCTTCACATATCGGTACGGGCTGCCGATAGTGGTAAGTGTCATTAACTTGCAAGTGAAGCACACATACGGAATCACATTTCAAATGAGATGGTATTGTATCATAATAAACCCCCGTTTCTGTATAGGTCTTATCATGCCACAGCAAACTCTCACCATTGCAGATATAAGCAAGCGGCTCATCCACTACAACAGAATGCCCTACCCACAGGTTCATTATAAACAACGAGTCGATGCCTTCCTTCGTCTTCAACGGATATTCATAAGTGCCTGAAGTGTATAATGTATCACCACCTAAAACATAATAACTATCGCAAATAGTATCGTAATGTTCTACTTTATAGTTGATAAGCAGATAATAAATTGAGTCTGTTTTATATTGTTCCGTTTCGAATGGCACTATATAATGCCCACCTCTTGTAAATGTTTCTCCGTGATAACGAATAGTGTCGTTTTCACCAATAAAGAGTGTGTCATACAAAGCGTATGTGGGTGCCACTAAAAGATTAAGTTTCCAAATAGAGTCGCAATCATTAACTGTTTTGAGCGGGTCGGTTATTGTTTGCCAACCCGTCTTATCGGTTGAGATAGTTTGTATCGGATTTGAGTTTGAGTAAAGAGTATGCCCTTCGTGTCCTTGCCAAGTGTAAAGCGAATCTTGAGCCACTGTATCGGTTTGCTCACGCAAATATGTCGGATAAATATGCAAGGTTCTGACGGTAACCGAATCACATTTATTCTTATTCAACTTGCCTTCTTGTGAGCGTGTGATGATTTGTTCTGTTGAAAAAGCCGACAAATCGATTTTCTCGCCAAAGACATCAATTTCGCCCACAGCACAATAATGCTCTGTCGGCAAATAAACAGTATCAATGCCACATACCGTTATGCTAACATTGTAAATACTGTCGCAACCCGCTTTTGCTCTAAACTCATCAAAAAGATAATTTGAATAGTTGATTTCCTCACCTGCTTTCACCCATATGATGTCAAGATAAGCAGTGTTATCACGATTATATTTACCGCTGAAATGTTCACCCACAAAGAGCCTGTCGCGCCAAAGAACGGTATCATTATCGCAAGTCTTTAAGTTCTGCGAATAATGATATTCGGGGTTGATATATAGTTTGCGTATATATATCGAGTCGCAGCCGCCATCTCTCGTTTTATATCTGCGCACTAATTCGTGCAAACCGGTATCTGTATTTTTGAAACGATATGTTGTATCTTTGAAGGTATAATCAAATGCTTTTGTTTTGGTATCTATCTGCTCCACACACAGACTGACAGTATCAATAAAAGCGTAAGTGGAATCCACCTTGAGATATACATTATAGATAGAGTCGCATTCAGTGAATTTTGTCTTTAGCGGGTTTTGCCACCAACCTTCTTCGGTCAGCGTCATCGGGTTTTCGTGTGCGTTCCATAGATACGGCAACTCCGACATACAAACCTCTATGGTATCGTCAGTGAGGTTGTATGCTTGTTTCCATTGTGGGTAAAGTCGGTAAATCTGTTCGCATTCTCCTGTTCCACTCTCATAAACGACATCTATAAACCTATCTTGTTTCTCTATTGGTTTGCTTTCGTCAAACTTCACTTCATAACCATAGAAATTATATGTCTCGTTAGTACAGATATCCTCTTTAAACGAGTCTAAAATCTTACCCATAACGAGAAGATCGAGTTCATAAATGATAGAATCGCAAGAGTTACTACGCGCAGATATAGTATCAAAATACCGCCCTGAGACTTTGTCCTCCGAAGCCTGTTCTGTCCATCGGTATTGATGCCATTTGAAAGGCTCGTTCAGGCAGATAGTATCTTTTTCAGTTATCCAATAGGTAGGGTGTATGGTGATATGGCGTGTAACTAACGAGTCGCAGTTATATTTTGTTTGAAGTTTTCGTTCAATGACAGTATCTATATTATTCTTTGGCAAGTCCAAACTCAGGATATTATACTGACTGAAATCTACCCATTCATCAGCAAATAAATATGGTACATGGCTACATGCTTCATCTTTTACAATGGTATGGAAAGTAGGTTTGACATCAACCAAAGTATGCCAAATACTGTCTCTGTTCAAAACTGTTAGATACTTTGTAGAGATTGTATGTTTCCCATCTTCAAATGTTTTATGATATATTACATCTTTTAGCGAAACAGTATCCGGAAGGTTAGCATCAACATCAATAGTGCAACTATCACCTATAAAGAGAGTGTTATGTGCATAATAGAACTCGTTGTCGCAAATACTGATAGTATCGTACATATCATACTGCTCTGCCACCACGAGATGCAGTTCCCATATTGAGTCTAATCCGCATTTGTTCTTTGCGTGAGCATTGGTTGACAGTCGGTCTGTAACAACAAGTTCGTCTAATTGATTTGTTGGAATCACACCGCTCGTAATGCTCGTTCCATTATTCCTTATTATCTCGTATGTTCTTCCTTCGTGTTCTTGCCATGAGTAAGGATGATTAAGTGAAACGGTGTCGTACTGAATAAAATGGTATGTGGGGTAGATATGCAGGTTTTGATACACAACGGAGTCGCATGCCAAACCATAGTCGGCGTATGAATAATGCCCAATTAAAGTTGTATCCTTATAGTAATAGTCTTTTGTTTCTGCGGGGTTGGTTATTACATAATTGTCCCAACGGAATGATTTGTCGTTATAGTTTTCATCGTTAAAATGATAGGGTGTGGCAATTGTAAAACTATTAGCACAAATAGTATCGTAATATATAGTTTTAAGGTTATGGGTAAAAATACGGATTTCTTCAATACTATCCTGCCCGTGTTTTGAATGTAGCCAAACGGTATCTTTAAGAAAGCCCGAACGATAATTTCCCGTATCAGCCTTGCCCGTATATATTCTGCCGTGCCATCTGTAGGTCTCGTTGTCGCACAGATGAACGGTATCAATCTTATAGAACTGCCGTGCAACAATGACGGTGAGCACATTTATCGAGTCGCAACCGAAATTATTGCTTGTAATGCGACGATTGTCATACACGGTGAGTGTATCAGCATTGATATCTGGATTTAGGTATATCGATATTCTGTTTGTTGTTTCCTGACGGTTGTTTTCCGTGTGGAAAATCTGATAGTATGTGCCTGTATGTCCGTTCCAAATATATGCATCATTTTTATTTTCTGAAGCAGTTACGGTAATTGTATCTCTAAACAAGAACACAGGGTTGATATGAAAGGTTCGTTCCACAACTGAGTCGCAAGCAGATTTCCAACCGTTGTAGTTGTCAGGTGTGGGATAGCGATAGTTTTCGGTTATTGTAAGGTCTTTTATGAGACCTATTGTCTCGGTCGGGTCGGTAATGATATACTGATTCCAATCGCCCAAATACTGCGATGAAGTATTGTCTTGTCCGTTAATGAGATATGGTATATTGTAACGGTTGGGGAAGTTATAGGCCAATTGGCTGAATATGCCGTTCGACAGATAATAATTTCCGCAGATTCCGGCTTCTGCGCTGACCAATGTGTTATGCACATAAAGTTTGAGCGTGAGGATACTATCCTGACCATATTTTGTCTTGTAGTTGAGCAGTCCGTCATAACGACCGTTTTTGTCGCTGTATGCCTCAACTATAATAATAGAGTCATATTTAGACTCCCAACGCTCATATTCTTTAGTTGTATATTGATAGTTTTTCCCGACATATAGCCATTGGTCGTTACTATTGCCGTATGCGTTTTGATATTCGTTTTCCCACAGCAGAGTATCTTTGTCGCATATATGCACGGTTTCTTCTTTCTGAAAGACATCTGCAACAATAATGGTTATTTCCCATATAGAGTCGCAATCGCACTTTCCGCCTTCAATCGTTTTATACTTGTCTTTGACAACATAAGTGCCCGGTGTCGTTGTCGGGATAGTTCTCGATGTGTAAGTTCTTGAGCCGTTAGATATCTCATAATAGCGATTTCCGGTTAGTTCATGCCCTTCCCAGATATAATTTCCTGAATTGATTTTGACTATTTTTGTACCATCTGATTTTTCATAAGTCGGATAAATAGTAAGGTGCATTTCTTCTATGACCTCACAGCCGTTCCTTGTAAAAGTTCTTGTAAGTACTTTTTCGGTTGTTTTGGTTATATCGCTAAAGTCGTAGGTCTGCCCGTCAAAAGTTATAGGCTGTGTATTACATATCCTTTCTGGTTTTATATTGGGCTGTGTTGAAACAACCTGCAATTGAACATAATAAAGACTGTCGCACTCGTATTTTGTTTTATATCTTATAGTATCTCTATGTTGACCTTCTGGTAAAGTTATTACTTTTACAAAGTCATTTTCATCGTAATCACCTGAGAATTTTTCTCCTAAATACAAAGCGCCATGGTAAATAACTGAATCATTATCACAAAACTTTAGTGTTTTTTCCGGTGGAAAATAATATGTGTCAGCAACCTTTAATCTAAGATGCCACAAAGTATCAAGGTCTTGTGTAGCAGCAATATAATGGAAATCGTTCGCAATGTGTATTGGTATTTTCGTTACTTTTGTATTACCTTGCTTTGTTACCGTATCTCTATACAACTGATATTTCTCCTTACCTTCCCACTGATAGATGCTATTATTTGGTCCTTTACAAACTAAAATGGTATCTTCAAAATACTCTTTAGGATCAAAAATCTCAAGATTGAAATAAATAATAGAGTCGCATCTGCCAATTTTTGTTGTAGTATGAGCCGGTCCATAGAAACCTGCCTCTTTGAGATTTTGAAATTCGGCAAACATTTTTACTCGTTCGTCTGTATAAGGAAGCCACGCACGATTTATACGAGCAGAAATAGTTTCCGTTTTTTGTACATCTATATAGAGTTTTATGTTAGAAATGCTATCACAATTATTCTCATTATGAACTGTATCTGTCAAGAAAACAGCACCACCATTTTTAGTAGTATAAGAATTTTTCTTTATATACTTATTATAGCTACTATTAACGGTGTTTTTACTTGTGAGAAATTCTGAAAGTTTGATATCTTTTCCCAAGAAGAAAAAAGTTTCGTTTTCCTTATTGTCGCGACAAAAATTATATGTAACTTGTTTTTGAGGTCCGGCATTATTGACCTTCACTTCCATTGTAACAGTATCCCACTTATAGTTGCCGTACCAAGTGGCAAGTTCGTGGTGAACAAACATTTGAACGGTAAATGTGCCGACACTGTCGTATGCGTGATACACGACTTTATCAATATCTTCCTTTTTTACTTCTTTTCTTTCTGTCTCATCCCCAAAATCCCACACGATAGAGTCGACATCGGCATTATGAACTGTTTTGAACGAAGCCTCTAATCCTTTACATATTGTAAGTTGCTTACGCCTGTCTTGCGGGTCAGTAGGTTCTAGCGTGCCTCCACCACTTCCGCCACCTCCGGATCCACCTCCTCCACCACTGCCACCGCAGTCACAAGAGAGAATATACCAATCGTTGTAGATATTGTTGAAACCGGTGCTATAAGCGTAGGATTCTTTTTCACCTAATCCATATACATATGCCGTAAATAAGCTATTACTACTTTCCAGATTATGTGAGATTGTATCTCCTATCGGCAATCTTGCGTATGAGTATTTTGCATTACTTTCAAACTTGTGAAATTCAGAGGCATAAGTTTTTCCGTCTAATTTTAATGAACCCGTATGTTCTGTTTCTGTTACTACATTAACATAATGGTACATCGGATTTTTCATTCGTTCCAACTCATTTTTTTCATCAGGGTCAACAACCTTAAAAGCACCAAAGGTTAGTTTTTTGAGTCCTTGTTCCTGCGGTGTAATAAAAACCATAGATGGATCTCCATAATAAACCTCTGTTGATGTGGGACCTACTTGAATATATTTTCTAATATCTTTAGCCGCTAAATATGAAGGAAGATACTGAAAGCATATAACAGGTTTTGATGTTGTAAACCAAGCATCTTCTGTTTGGATATAATAGTGATAGTTACCGGCTTTATCTTCTGTTAAAGTAGTTTCACCTTTATTGATTATGTCAATTTGTATACCATTTTTATATATGATAGTATTATCATATGCAGCTGTAAATCTGACAATATTATATTGTTGCCCATCCGCTTTAGAAATGCCAAATTCCTTACCCCAAAAACAGAGCGGTATTGCCTGTTCAAAGATATGATCTTGTTCTGAACTTCCTTTAGGAACACGCGAAAAATCGCCACCATAAATTACGGATATTGGTTTTGTCGCAAAAATTTGTGAGCCCGACAAATCTATATTAGTACACTTACCTCTTACAAAATATGTTTGACCTTGATTTAAAATAGTATTTATTGGTAAATCTGATTTATTTCCACAAGTAGTTGTATCTGACGGGACAATGCGCACTTGTGTATTATTTTGAGTTGCAATAATACAAAAAGTAGTTGCCTGCTCATCGGAAGAAAATGTTTGTACAAGATATTCATTGCTTAATGCTGTAGTTGGAAGTACAACACTTGCATCATAAGAATATCGACCATAATTGGAAGCATATAAAGAAATCAAACTATCAGAAGTTACATGAATACTCTTAAAATAACGAACCCCTGCATTGCAATTACCCTGTTCATTTTTATCTTGTTCAATAGTTTGATATACTTCTTTTCTCAAATCCTTGTCTGGTATCTCCCACGCAATACAAGAATCTTTGTATGTTTTGAAAGAGAATGTTCTTCCACTTGTTGTAAAACGAACGGTTATGTTTGCTACTTTTTTACTTGTTGTGGCAAAAAGTTGTATCTTAAAAGATTTGTCATCTTCTTTAACACCACTATTTTTAAGAAAAGTTACCCAAAAGTCTGTTCCTTCGGTTGAACGCACAGTACTCCATGTGTCGTTCTCTACACTTTTAGTATTAGCAAAAAGTAATGTATTGAATACAAATAAGAAACTAACAAACCAATACCTTTTCATAGTCAGTTGTTTATGCGAATTATTTTTATTTTTTTATCAATATCTTTCGGCAGTTCCACACCTGTTGGAACATAAATTGTCTTTAATGATTTATAACAATCACATAATTTATCACTAAAAGAAAGTAGTTATTGATACAGACAGAGGTTTATGCCAAAAGACTTTGTCGTAAAGAGTATTTTTGTGCTTATTCACCATACCCCACTCTGTATCAATACCAAGACGGACTGACTTATACTGAAATGCAAGACCTACACCCCAAAGCATATTAAAACCTTCATAGTGCTTATTGCCGTCCCAATAGTCATATTTGTCAAGTTTATGACCCTTGGCTTTAACACCATGGAAGCAGTCAAAATCCAAGACCGGTCCGGTAAAGAGGGCAATACTGAACTTAGATATAGGCTCAATACGCCACGATACTTGCAAAGGAACGGACAAGTTGATGTCGTTGTAAGCCACTTTGTCATGATAACGCATTACCCAATCCATTGCAAGGCCCGTTCTAAATCCAAGTCCATATCTGATAGTAGGGTTGATAACTAAACCTACTTTTACACCATGCGAGAGCACTTTGTCGCCACCAAGAAAAGGCATCACTTCGCCGTCAGCACGCATCTGACGACTTACATAACCAAGTTGAATACCCACAATACTCTCATCGGTCGGCTCTAATTTGAAATCAGGACTCTTTTTTAGAAAAGTATCACCATCTTTGGCTTTTGCATAGTTAAAAACCAACAAAAGCATAACAACTACTAACAAGAAACGATGAGGATAAAAAGTGAATAATTGTTTCATACTTAAAAAGATAGAATAGTTAATTGTAAAAAATTTGTACAAAGATACAAAATCTTCACAATATGAACAAATATCTACAAATTTTTCTATATCTTTTACTCATAGTTAAGGTCGTCTGATATTCTTGCCATTAGTTTTATAAGCCTTTCGGGAAGGGTGCTGACACTTAGTGCGTCAAGGATTTGCTGTTTTGTCCCTGCCCCGACACAAATCTCACAAAAATACGGATTGCCTTGCTGATAGCCGGCAAAATCAAGAAAATAGCTATTTAAGCCATCATCGTTCTTGCTCGGATTAAGAGTTACTTTGAGGCGGAAGAAAGCGACATCAAGGGTCTTGTCTGAATTTTGAAGTTCTGTATAAACAACCTTCTTGTAATCACCCTTTTCCGGCACATTTTTCTCAATCTTCACACGCAAATCAGCTATCAACTTACTAACTTGATATTCCACATGCGACTGCAAAACTTCTTCCGTCATTTCTTTCTGACAGAAGAAGGGTTCTACCTGACGATTTAAATGTTGCGACATCGACATCTTACTCTGTTTCAAGTTTATAATCAGTGTGTTGCATAAGGTATTCGATATATGTCTCCATATCCTTACCACTAACACTTGTCGGATCTATATTTGAATAATCTCCACCTATAGTAATATACAAATCTGTTTTCTCTCCCGGAAAATAGTTAGTGTTGCTGTATGTTTTATAGCTACTTATACTATGAACCATATTGTACTGCCTCTCTGCGTCAATATCGGGATGGTCGTTTCGTTTTTGATATGAGATTTTCATGTCTCGTTGGTGTCCTTTGCCTTCAAGAGTAATATCACATTGCCAAACAAGGTATTTTTTTCCATTGGGGTTACCCACAAGACCTTCAGAGTCCTCTTTGAGCATCGTTTTGGTTATCTCAACACTCCTTTTTTCGCCTTGTGCATCAATATATTCAGCAGTAGGCACAACATAATCAATCAAGTGTTCACCGGCAACAAACTTAAAGGTAAAAGTAGTGTTTGTCTTGTTCTTCTGACATCCTGTCATTGCCATACCCGCAACAATAGATATGGCGAAAATTGAAAATACTTTTTTCATAGAAATAATTATTTAAGTTGTTATTGTTTTACATCAGTTACCAAACGGACTGAAGTACCCATCCCACGAGTCATTGAATCATCTGGACCTATTCTATTTAAATATTCGACAGATAGCATATTTGCATACCCATTATAACTTGTAGATGTCCAATAAAAACCTCGTATCTCCCCTAAGTATAAACCATCTTCTGTCATTTTTGGAGACGAACCATTATATGTCGTTTTAAATCGATACCCTGAACAAGGAAGAAAGACTGCGCCTTGCCCTTCCATTTGCAACCATTCTTCACTTGAATATGAATTTGTTGTAACAACTTTTTCTTTATTATCACTTTTTACAAAATAAATACATCCATTGTTATAAAGATTTGTTGGTTTGAAAGTAACATCCATACATTGCCAATTATCCGGCAAAAGAACCAAACCATATATCCATTGTTCATTTGTCCTTACACATGCAAAACCTACTAAGGATTTAGCATTTTCTCGCTCATTTAGTAAATATCTCCACTCCTTGGATGACAAAGTTCTATATTGCCAATGATCTGTATTATTTATAATATTATCACTATTATATATTCCCCAGTCTGCTTTTGCATATTTTTCAATTAAATCTTTGTGCTTATTACCACCTACATAATAGTTGTTATTATTATATTTTGTATCGGTAGGTTTATTGCAAACAGCCCCACTCTTTCCCCAGCCACTTGTACCCCAACCAAATAGGTCAATCCAACCATTATATATTGGCGAGATATTTTCGTTATTTTCAGCTACGAAATCATATTGATGCTCTGCAAATCGCCAAGTATTGGTACTTGCACAATACTGCAAATTTCCCGGAGCAAATAGTTCTTTTTTTGTAGGAGAAACAGAGAAGCATTTTTCTTTATTCATATTACTTTTTTTTGTAACAGAAAACTCTGCATATTGCAAAAGAGTGTTACGACACCATATTTCAACACCCCATCTACCTACAATATTTGACATTGGTAATTTTTTATTAACTATTTGATTACCTTTATTGATATTGACTTTTTCATTATAAGTATTAAATATTTGTTTTGATGGTGTTATCAAATTTATCACTATCTCCTCATTACCAACTTCTTTGTTTGATTTAATTTTAGAAATGATATTAACATTTTTCACATATCCTGAATCTGCAATTAAACCCGTTGTTCCATCAAAGTATTCAAATGTGAAAGACACATAATTAATATCAAAAGGAACAACGCATGGACCCTTATGATTCTCACTTACATAGTCACCTATGTAAGCAATCTTGGAGTCATTCCCTATATAAAAAACATCCTCAATAAAATAATTAACATTATGACCTTTTACATTTATTTTTACATAAAATGTTTTTAACTGCGGATTATCCTCCGTTCTACAGTTGTTTAATTTTATTTCTTTTACATCAAATAAAGAAATTGTTGTTTTCTCTGTCAAATTTGTCAACATTCTAAGGTATTCATCAATATCATAATGTTTACCCTTGTACTCGGCTTTCTCATGAGCAAATTGGTCTGATACTCGAAAAGAAGAATCACAAAAATCTTTTATCTTTTCACGATAATAAGGTTGCTCTGTTTGCACCCACTGGTTTACATTATAGAAAAAATCATTAACTACAAAACCTTTTGAAGGTACTAATTGAGCAAAACAACTACAGCACAATAATTGTGCAAATAGAAAAATAAAACGACAATTCATTCTATATAGTAAATTTAAGAATTAGTGAATCATGTGATACAACTCTACTTTCTGTTCTTCTGTCATCTTTTGGATATCACTTATCAGCCAACCACAATTATATGAATCTCTAACAAAATAATCAACAGTAAAACAATAATCAGGTATCTGCATAAAAACAAATGATAAACTTTTAACGATATTTATACGGAGTAATCCTAAATATACCATTGTTGAAAAAACACTTAGTCTATTATATGTAAATGAATTTTTAGTATAACTCACTACATATTTATATGTTTCTTTAGACAATTTGGGAAGTTCCATAAAATTCATTTCATGTTGGTTAGGCATTATATAAAGTTCTGGACTTCTCCCATAAGCACCTAAATCAAGAATATCGCCTTTTACATCGGCAATTACCCACTTATACAAATCATCATGTCTTTGCTCGACACTTAAAAGCATTTCAATGCTATCATTTTTATTTTCATATCTAACATCACAGATTGCTTTGGCATACCATAACAAATCAGAGTAATTCAGGCTTACATCATTTTTCAAAATTGCGAGAATCATACTATCACAATTATTTCGAAAAACAGAATCAGACATATATCGTACTCCATCACATAAAAGTTGTAGTTGCAAAGTATCGTTGTTAATATCTAATACATCCTCTCGCCTTTCTTGTCTGTTAAATCTTGCAATAAATTCATCTATAAGCTTAACTTGAGCCTTATACTGTCTCATATCAAAGATATTTATTAAAGATTGTGCACGACACATAGAAAAGAAAGACATGAAAAGAATTGACAAATAAAAACATCTAAACATAGTAGAGTATTACAAATTGTTCAAAATATCTATTATTTCATCTTGATTATTCGACTTTATTCGCTGTGTATCAAGTGCAGTAATATCACCAAGCAAAATAATATAATCCGGTTCAGGCTCTCCGGCAATATGTTCTACCCTTATTCTACATTCAATTTTCTTTTCTGTAATGTCTTTATATTTAGGAACACCATCCCTATAGCCAATAAACGCCTGCTTAAAAAAGCATGTACAAACATATTCGTTATTGCGTATCTTATATAAATTGCTTACTTTAATATTAGACACTTCTGTTGATTGTATTTCTACTTTATCATATTTTAAGCGAGCTAATCTATATAAATAATTTCGTAGTAACAAAGTTGTAGTGTCTTTATGATTCACAGAGGTAACTTGCATTGTAACACCATCCTTTTCTATTTTATGGGTGATATTATTTTTATCAGTTACATAAATGTTATAATTATTACCATTATTTACAAACAACTTTAAAGCTTGAAAACGGTAATAATCTCTATATTCCAAAGACTCTGCCTTACTTGCAATATTTTTAATAAAATCATTTAAGATTGCAACTTTGGTAGCGGCTTGGCGCTGAATATCTGCTTCAATATTATTTTCAGCAGATTTAGCATAGCTACAAAAACCAACAAATAAAATTAATAAAATAAGCTTTTTCATAATAGTCAACACAATTTAGTTATTTTTTTAAGTATTCTTTTACTTTTATTTCAGTTATTTTTTTATTTTCGTCAATCGAAACTGAATGTATTACAATTTTATAGTATTTTTTACTTCCTGTTGCAATATCTAAATAATCAGATAAATTTTGTTTATTAACAACAATATCAGTATCAGCACCAAGAATTCTAACTACAGCATTTTTTGCAAAAATCGTTTTAAGTTTCTCACTTTTTTCGATTCTATCTTCTAACGAGTTATTTGTATTTATAATGTAATCAAATATTTCCGTCATCTTTTGATTTACATAACCATTTTTATTAACTTCTATTATATCATCTTCTACTACAGGTGGTGTTGGTATTCTTTTCTGCTCACAACCAAGTATTTCTGTTTTTTGCACAATAATATCATATTGTGGTGTTTGCATTGTAATTCCATTTGCACGTTGCTGATTGGTACTATTACTAACATCGGATTTTATTCTACTTAATAAAATATGCCAACTTGGATCTAAACTATCATTTGTATATTCAGTAAAGTTCTTTATCAACATATATGTAAAAATATCCATTGAAGCATTAATTTGAGGGATATAGTAGCCCCAAGAAGGCTGTCCAATTGAACTTGATGACATAGTTATATCACCTCGATAGCCTAAAAACAATTTTTGAATCGCATTAATTTCATTTTTTGAAAATTCCGCACTGCCTTTTTCAACTCCAAACGATATCCCATTTTTAGGTGATAAACCTTGCGTAAAACTATTACAACACATGGCAATAGTCAATGTCAAACGAGCATTTTTCTTTTGAAGTTCATTTGCTACCCACATAAGAGGAATACACATTTCTTCATAATTTTGAGCAAAAATAAGTTGCGGATATTTAACATTATCAGCAATTGAACGCCCACCATGTCCTATATAATAAAAAACAACTATATCCTCTTTCTCACATTTCAAATTTGTAATAATTTCTTTACATTGTTCCGGTTTTGTATCTTCACCATCAAATTTATATATTTTACTTTTATAACATTTTTCTGCTAATGCCGCATTAACTTTATCTATCCATTTGGAATAAAGGTACTTTTGAGCGACTTTGTCCATTTCTCCAACTTTTGGATCTGTCGTATCTGTAAAAGTAATCCAATGAATAGTATTACAATTAGCAAATAGAGAATATAAGCTTATTGCTAATAAAAATAGAATCTTTTTCATAGTGCTTAATTATTTTTGTTGTTTAAGTAAAAATGGTAAAAAATCATCATTTGGGAATAACAATACCGTTTCTTTCAATAGTATGTCATTATAAATTGTAAAGGTAAGTTTCGAGTTGATTAAAATAACCTTAAGTTGATTTAACCCAAAATCCACTTCTATTATACAAGCTTCTTTACCTTTAGAAAACAAAAAGCTAACCTTGGGTAAAAATCTACCATAAACTATAGCATCTGTTTCGTGAATCTCTGATAATAAGAGTGATAATTTTAATGCTCCCATATCTTCCCTATTGAGATTATTCTTACTTGCGATCTCTCGAATAGTATCCATTGAAGAAACATAAAGATTTGCTTGTACTCTATTAGCATTCATCATTATGTTTAAGATACTATCAGATATGTCATTGTTGGCACTTATTTCTTTAGTAATAATGCTATCATTTGCAAAAGAGAAACCATTCCTTTTTGCATTACAAGAAAAAAGTGTTGATGTGATTATAAGCATTATAATAATACACACCATTTGAATAAAAAAATGCTTCATAGGATATAAAATTAAGTTGATAAAAGTTACATACATACACAAACAAAGCGTGAAGTTCACTTGTTCTTCACGCTCCCATAGGCCTTCGCAATGCCCGTATCAAGTAGAATAACAAACGAAGTCCACGCCCGATATATAACCCTACCCGCCCATTTTAACGGGCGAGGACAAGATATACATCCCCGAGGACATTCATCGCTTACTGCTTGGACTTGATACAAAATTTTGCGAAGTTTGTGGGAGTCGCAAACAGCGTCAATAAACGCCTTCTTATAAATATGTCAGTTTTCTGCTATTTCTTAACAAATAACACGAAAACTTTGCAAAGATATGTATTTTTTTTCAAATTTGCAAATAAAATATAAAAAAGAGTGAGATTTCACCCCACCCCCACTTAACCATAATTGGTTTTTCGTCCGATTTTGGTTAAACACAAAACTCTTATTTCAGTTTCATACTTTTCCAAGAACTTGAAGCGGATATTGATGTCGCAACAACTGGTGTCTGCGGTTTTTCGTTAATCAAAAACGCTTCTTTCTTCACATTTTTATTGATGTAGTTCGCCAACTCTTCGTATGAGACATCACCACTTGTCTCTTGCAATTTCTTAAGTAGGAAATAAGTAAATAGTCCGTGCCCCTTCTCAGGATATGTCATAGCCGTCTCGTCAGCACTGGAGGCTGAGAACACAACGGAATTGCCATCTAATATCTCTTTTTTAGCCTCTCGTGCCACACCTCGTGCTGCAACCAACATACTGCCTTCTTTGTTGGCTCCGGTAAAGCAAGCATCCATGAAATAAGTAACGTTGGTTGCTTTGGTGGCAGCCAAGGTCGTGTACAACTTGTTGAGACTATAGCAAGTAGCGGTGTTTGTGCCCTTGCCGTCCACAGGGATAATGAAAGCATCGCCTGTCTTCTCGTCTGGAATACCGTGGCCGCAGTAGTAAACGATGGCTTTGCTACCATCGAAGTTATCAAGCGCATATTTGAGCCAGTCCACACCGCCGGAGATGACACCATACGATGCGTTTGTGCAGTAACGTACTTGTTTCTCCGGGATGCCCAATGTCTTGATGCAGTACTCTTTGAACACCTCACCGTCATGGGAAGCAAAGTTCACCGGATCCACAAACTGATAGTCCTCGTTGGCAATGATGAGGGCGTAGGTATTCTCTGCGGATCTTTTAGATTGTGGGATATTAGAATCCACATCAGACTGGATAGTTTCTTGTTTTTTAGATGAACTCTTCCCATTATCACTTGTATTTGACGCTAATTGTTGCTCTTTTGCTTTGTGAGCGTTTTCGCCAACCGGATTCCCGTTCGCATCATAGAATATATCGCCTTTTAAAGATAAATTCCCTGCCCATCTCAATGGCATATATTTATTATTCAGCAATTTATTATAGTCATTGTAAGAAACAAGAGATATTGTTTTTTTCTTGTCATTAACACTTGCATAATATGTATTATCTTTTGTAGCATTTATGGTTAATGAATAAGCAGAACCGGCACGCCTTAATTCTTCTGGACTCTCATTGCCGATATATCCTTCTATAGTATGCTGACCGGGTTCTACGCTAACCACATAATATATGGTTGCCGGTAAAGAACCAAACAATTGTCCGTCAAAATACAACATGTGAGTAGCATTTATATTCTTCCAACCACTGGAAGAAAAAGGACGGAATAGAATGATTTTTGCCATTCCATCTTCAGCAATAACTTGCCCTATGCTCATAAAAGCAATAAGGATAATGAATAATTTTTTCATGTCATTTTATTTTTTGATTGTTAATACTATTTCTTCAACTTGTGCAGTTGTGTCATAGGCACGCAAGCCGTGAAGCCATTTTTGAAATTTGGAGTTTTCCACTTCGGGAACGAACTCGCCTTTGTTGCTAAGTGAGATGTGGAACTTCTTTTGCGAAAAGACCACAATGAGCGTGTTATACTCCATACTCTTCGATGTTGTCAGGATTGTCTCCTCCTGATATGGGTATGCTGGGTCTTGTGTACATAGGAAAAGATAGTCTTTGTTGCTTTTCACTTCACGCGCATTCCCATCGCCGTTGTCGTATGGAATCATCACATTAACGATTTCGTTGTCGTTGTCCCGAATAAAGACCGCCACATATCCGCTTGCTGCTGATTTGAACGAGAGAGAAAAACGGTCGTTGTTTTTGAACAGCGTACTTTCTATACCTTTGTTCAGCGATTTTATTTGCAGTTCTACCTTTTCGCGTTTCTGTTCGCGCACTTTGCCACATACCTCAGCATGAATAACCATCATATCGTTGCGATATTTCACTTCTACCTCCGGCTCTTTGGTGTCGCTGAGCCAAATACCACGCACTTCATTCTCGCTATAAGAATTAAAGCTACTGCTTATTTTGCCATCTTTATTATGCATGGCAGAAGTGTTTGACTGCGATACTATTGTACCAAACTCATCGGCAATAGCTTTCAGACGTGCTTGCGCGATAGCAGTCTGTTTGGCTTCTGCTAATGTTTGCGTTTCAGGAACAGAATAATCCACTTCACCACAGGCGTTAACTACGCGTTGAGCATATATCCACACACAACCTAATAAAGAAAATGCGATACAATAAAAGCGTTTCATTTCTCATCAAAAAATTTCTCCATTCTGGAATTTATTTCGACACCTTGTTTTATCAGTTCCTCTCGTAGGGCTTTCTTTGCCCTTTCTTTTGCCGTTTTCACATTATATGCAATAATAACTCGCACATTTATATTTTTATTGGGTAAGGTTTGATAACATTCCACAACAGGAATTGTTCTGCCAATTGTGTTCATAATCCATTGAGATCCTCCCATAGTAGTTTCCATTGCTGTTGCAGCCTCGCCCGGTTCCAACTGTTTATTTCCTCCTGCACTTTCAATTTCAGCAGCTACAGTTGTTTGAAGCAGTCTCGCTATTTCTTGAATGGCTAAAGTAGTCGCTTGCATTTTAGCCCCATCAAAATTTTCACCGACAGACGTAGCTGTACCTATAATCCATTTTAGTTCACCATCATCTGTTGTTTCATCTTCCATTCGGTAAGATTTTTCAAGTTGCATATCTAATGGTTGCTTACCGGGAGCGACCTGCCATGCCGGTTCTTTTTTACCACTCTGCATTTGTTTTGCTACTTGTTTTGCCCTTTTTTCATACTTGTCGGCAGAAAAACAAGTTCCTATTGCAATAATTAAGGTTATTGCTACCATTAGGATTTTTTTCATTGGTGTTTGAGTTTTAGTTATTATTAAATATCATCTTGTAAAGACACAACAAAAAAGCGGGACTGCACTATTGCTGTTCCGCTCTTCAAGGCTCTGGTATTGCCTAATTATCCGAACAAGCAACACTTTAGCCCACGCTGTAGTATATGATACGCCTATTATGCACGTATATTCTCTATACACAACATTGAGCATCTTTGTGCTGCAATGTTTTGGATAATTTATAGAATTTACCAGATTCTGAAGAGCCAAAACAAAACGCGTAAGACGCTTTTTATGATGTCCTCCTATTTAACGTCAGAGAGTGACAATATTGATTGATTTATTTATTTTTGCAATGCAAAAGTAATACAAATTTTTGATAAATACAAATAAAAATACATTTTTTCTCATAATATTAAATAAAACAACAAAAAACTCAACCAAATCAATTAGAGATATGGTTGAGTTTGTTAGATGTTTAAGATAACTTAGAAATCTTAAATGCCTTAGATAACTTTTTTATTTGATATTTGATATTTGGTTTTTCGTTGTATGCGTAAGCCTCATGCTGAAATTGTTTCAGCATCTTATCCGTTTAGATTCTGACCTTCGTCAGAATGAGGATTTGAATTGCAACAGAATATAAACTATCAAATAAGAGTTATGATATCCTGAAACAAGTTGCTTCGCATCGGCAAGCTGTGCAGGATGAGGATATCAAATATCTAATATAATTTTCAAATATCAATTATCAAATAGAATAATATCATCCCAACAATGAGAGCAGGACACCGGCAGCAACGGCAGAGCCGATAACGCCTGCTACATTCGGTCCCATAGCGTGCATGAGAAGGAAGTTGCTCGGGTTCTCCTCTTGACCAACCTGTTGGCTAACGCGCGCTGCCATCGGCACGGCACTAACGCCGGCAGATCCGATAAGCGGATTGATCTTATCTTTTGAGAACACATTCATCAGTTTAGCGAGCAAGACACCACCACCTGTTCCGCAAGCAAAAGCCAAGATACCCATAAGAAGTATGAGAATTGTACGGACATTGAGGAAAGCTTCAGCGGTTGCGGTTGCGCCAACCGACAGACCAAGGAATATAACAACGATGTTCATCAGTTCGTTTTGAGCAGTCTTTGATAGACGGTCAACAACGCCACATTCCTTCATCAAATTGCCAAGCATAAGGCATCCGATAAGCGGTGCTGCATCGGGCAAGATGAGAGCCACAACGGCGGTAATCATTATAGGGAAGATAATCTTCTCTGTCTTGCTGACAGAACGCAGTTGTTTCATCTTTATAGCACGCTCCTCTTTGGTAGTCAAAGCTCGCATGATAGGCGGTTGGATAACCGGCACTAATGCCATATATGAGTATGCTGCAATAGCGATAGGACCGAGCAGTTCGGGTGCAAGTTTGGAAGTAAGGAAGATGGAAGTAGGGCCATCGGCGCCACCAATAATACCGATTGAACCGGCTTGTGCTTCGGAAAATCCCCAACTTGCTATCAGGTCTGCACTTGCGCCACAGAGTTCAAGAACGGGACCTATGGAGTTTGCCATAAGGAAAGTAAGGAATATCCCGACCTGTGCCGCTGCACCCAAGAGCAAAGATTTTGGGTTAGCGATAAGCGGACCGAAGTCGGTCATAGCACCAACGCCAATGAAAATCAAACAAGGATAAACACCGGCCTTCACACCAATATAGAGCACATCGAGCAGACCTGCATGTTTGAGAATCTCGCCATAACTATGATAGTATGGACTATTCTCGTCAAGGAAAGCCGACCACAGTTCGGAGTGGAACATCTCAGCCCCCGGCAGGTTTGTAAGAAGCATACCGAAAGCTATCGGAAGCAAGAGCAGTGGTTCGTATTGTTTCTTAATTGCAAGATACAACAAGAAGAACGAAACGAGAATCATTATGACTTGCAGGATACCACTACGCCATGCTTTTATGATACGCATGAAGCCCATTGTGCCGAAGAACTCTGCCACATCCGACCATACACTGCTTTTGTGTTGTTGAGCGCATTGAGCAGTAGCATTGCCACAGACACCTTGTGCTGTTTCCAAACAACATTGTTTGGCTTGTTCGGCACCGCAAGCCTCTGTCTCGGCAAGTTGCTCTGCGTTTTGTTCGCGGTTCTCTTCCGTAAGTGCGGCATCAAGAGCATTGGCATCCTGCGCAAACATACTGATGCTGCAAACGAAAGATATAATAAGGAATAGATACTTAAAAGTTTTCATTTTACTGCCTTTTTAATGTTTCTAAAACCTTATCCTAAAACGACGAGCAGGTCGTCTTGCATTACATTTTGTCCGGCTTGTACGGCTATTTGCTTAACTATACCGTCTTGTTCGGCTTTAATAGCATTTTCCATTTTCATACTCTCAAGCGTGAGCAGGGTATCGCCGCGTTTAACAGCCTGACCTTCAGCTACAAGCACTTTGATAACCGAACCGGGGAGTGGTGATACCACCTTCGTTCCGCCGGCAGGTGCTACTTGTGGTTTGGGCTGTGGAGCAGGCTCGGCTACCGGCTGTGGTTTTGCCACAGTTTTGGCAGGTTCAGCTTTTGGGGCTTCTGCTACTCCTTCAAGCTCAAGCTCAAGGAGTTTGTCGTCTTGCATCACATTCTTGCCTGCCTCAACGAAGATGGCTTTAACAGTACCAGCCTGTTCGGCTTTGACTTGGTTCTCCATTTTCATTGACTCGAGCGACAGCAGTACATCGCCTACGCTCACTTTCTGTCCGACGCTTACAAGCACTTTCATAATTGATCCTGGCAGCGGTGAAACGATAGTTTGTGTACCTTTTGCAGCAGCAGGTTTAGCAGTGGCAGTTGTCTGCGGACGACGAATCTGTACTGTCTCTGCTTTTTCTTCTTTTTCAATGTTCACGCGGAATACCGTACCATTGACGGTTACTTCTGCAACATTGTTGTCTATTTCATTGACGGAAGTGGTATATGAGTGTCCGTCTATAACAAACTTAAATTCTTTCATTTTTCAGTTATGAGTTATAAGTTACGAGTTATAAGTTATCGCTTACAACTACCTATTAAGGTTGTTCATACCATAGAGTTTGGAGTTCCACGGGGAATACTTACGCTCCACTTGTTTGATGGTTATTTTTGTTGGTTCTTCGTCGTGAATACCATTATAATAGAGATGCAGAGCCATTGCTATAGCGGCTGTTGCATTACCTGTCAGAGTAGCGGTATCCTCTTTCTCGTCGTGTTTATGGGCAACGGTCTCGTGCGGGTCGTGAGAAGGTTGAACAGTAACACGGGGTTGCATAAGGTAGCCGAACAACTTGAGTATGTAAATAAGCACTACAAGAAGGCAGAATACCAAAAGGAAACCAAGCAAGGTAACCATCAAAACATGTCCCCAATTAACAGCTAAAATCATAGATTTTAATTATTTAAGGATTTAAGATTTAGAAATTTAAGATTTATGAATTTGTAACGACATCGTAAAAAGCACACGATATTTCAAGTTCAAATCATTAAATTATTAAATCTTTTTAATAAACTAAAGTGGTATATTCGAGTGTTTCTTAAGTGGGTTGTTAAGTTTCTTCGATTGCAACATCTCAAAGGCACGAATAACACGAACGCGAGTATTACGCGGTTCGATAACATCGTCGATATATCCACGGTTGGCAGCTTGATACGGCGAAGCGAACTTATCTTTGTATTCAGCCTCTTTCTCTGCAATGAACTTCTTCTTCTCTTCTGGATCCTCGATGGCTTTTAGTGCTTTTGCTTGAAGCACACCGACTGCACCACTTGCACCCATAACGGCGATTTCAGCGTTGGGCCAAGCATAGCAGAAGTCGCCACGAAGTTGCTTGCAACTCATAACGATATGACTACCACCGTATGATTTTCTTACAGTAACGGTTACTTTAGGAACGGTAGCCTCACCGTATGCGAACATCAGTTTTGCACCGTGGTCAATGATACCTGCGTATTCTTGCCCTGTACCACAGAGGAAGCCCGGAACATCAACGAGTGTAAGAATCTGTATATTGAAAGCGTCGCAGAAACGAACGAAACGAGCGGCTTTTCTTGAAGCATCGCAGTCGAGCACACCGGCAAGCCAGTTAGGCTGATTGGCGATGATACCTGTTGAACGGCCATTGAAACGGGCGAATCCACAGATGATGTTCTTTGCGAAATCCTTCTGTACCTCCATAAAATCGCCATTATCAACGATTGAATAGATAATATCTTTCATATCGTATGGCTTGTTGGGGTCTGCCGGCACGAGTTCGTTGAGAGCATCCTCAATACGCGAAGGATCGTCGTTGCAAGCAAGAAGCGGAGCCTCCTCCATATTGTTTTGCGGGATGAAACTTACGAGGCGGCGAACCTGTTGGATAGCATCTTCCTCGTCGGTAGCAACAAAGTGTGTTACGCCTGATTTGGTAGCATGTACGCGTGCACCACCGAGTTGCTCAACGGTAACATCCTCGCCTGTTACTGATTTTACTACTTTCGGACCGGTGATAAACATATATGAGTTCTGTTCTGTCATCATGATAAAGTCGGTAAGTGCGGGCGAATAAACAGCACCACCGGCACAAGGACCAAAGATAACAGATATCTGCGGAACGACACCAGATGCCAATATGTTACGCTCAAAAATCTCGGCATAACCTGCAAGTGCACAAGCACCTTCTTGGATACGGGCACCGCCTGAGTCGTTAAGTCCGATGATAGGTGCACCCATCTTCATTGCCATGTCCATCACATTGCAGATTTTCAGCGCCATAGTCTCAGAAAGAGAACCGCCGATAACGGTAGCGTCTTGTGCAAAGACGAAAACCAAACGGCCGTCTATTGTACCTGAACCTACAGCCACGCCATCACCGAGGAACACTTTTTTCTCCATTCCGAAGTCGGTGCAGCGATGGGTAAGGAACATATCTATTTCTTCAAAACTGCCTTCATCAAGCAGCATGTTGATACGCTCGCGTGCAGTGAAACTGCCTTTCTCGTGGTGTTTAGCCACTGCCTTTTCGCCACCGCCCTGAAGAGCCTCGTGGCGCATATCAACTAATTTTTTAAGTTTTTCTTGATTGTCCATAATGAAAATTTTTATTCTAAAAATTTTAATTCAAAGATTCAAAGATTCAAAAATTCAAAGATTCAAAAATTCAAAAATTCAAAAATTCAAAGATTCAAAGATTCAAAAATTCAAAAATTCAAAGATTCAAAGATTCAAATTATGAAATTATTAGAAAACATCCCGCTCTGCTTCGGAAATAACATGTTTCACCCCTTTTAAGTCAGAAGTCTTTAGATATTGAATAAATTTAGATATTGATTTATTAAGAGAAAGCACTCTATCTACATAGGTTTTATATACCTCATTGTTGATATATCCAACATCAAAGGCTCTATGTAATTGACTACGCACCTCACCGCAAGAACCTTTGGCGATATATAAAAAATGCAAAAATTCCCTATTATTATCCCGTTCAAAGCCTTCTGCAATATTATCCATTATTGAGCCAGATGCAGACCTAATTTGACTGACAAAGCGAAAATCTTTTGAAAATAAATCATTGGCAGTTATAGAGTAAATATCCTTTGCAATTAATCTTGCCTCTTGCCATATAGGTAGATCCTCAAAAACACTCAACTTTCCCATTCTTATTAAATCTTTGAATTTTTGAATCTTGAAATAATAAATGAATAAAAATCCCTTTGGAATTTTTATTTTGGTTGTTCGCAAATCTCAGTCAGTACGCCACATGTTGATTTCGGGTGAAGGAAAGCAATCATCAGGTTTTCAGCACCTTTGCGCGGAGCCTTGTCGATAAGCTGAAGTCCGGCTGCTTCACATTCTTTCAATGCTTCTGCTACATTCTCAACATTGAAGGCAACATGGTGAACACCACCGCGGCCACCGTTCTTCTCAATGAACTTAGCAATCGTTGATTCAGGACAGGTAGGCTCAAGGAGTTCGATTTTAGTTTGACCAACTTTGAAGAAAGCGGTCTTAACTTTCTGGTCTGCAACCTCTTCGATTGAGTAGCATTTGCTACCGGTTAAAAACTCAAAAAATGGGATTGTGGCATCAAGCGAAGTAACAGCGATGCCGAGATGCTCAATATGAGACGGTTTCATAAGAAAAAAAATTTATTGATTATTGTTAATACTATAAAGTTTTCTGCTACCTTGTGCTGTTATTAACACAAAATCATACAAATTTACTAATATTTTTAATAAAAAACAAAAAAAAATCACCTTTGAAAAAAAATCGACATAATATAAAACAAAATTTGTAATTCTTAACATTTTTTGTTATATTTGCAAAATATCAAATAAAAAACAAATTACTTAACAAAAATTTAATACATTATTACTATGAAAACATTTCCGGCATCGCAGTTAATCATCAACGCTGATGGTTCTGCATTTCATTTGCATATCCGTCCCGAACATCTTGCGGATAAAGTTATTCTTGTAGGCGACCAAGACCGTGTAAACATGGTAGCCTCGTTCTTTGACAAAGGCAGTATTGAATGCGACATTCAAAGTCGTGAATTCCATACCATTACCGGTAAGTTCAACGGCAAGCGTGTATCTTGCGTTTCAACCGGTATCGGAACAGACAACATCGATATTGTCCTGAACGAACTTGATGCACTTGCCAACATTGACTTCAACACCCGTACAGAGAAGGCAGAGAAGCGCCAACTTGAGATTGTCCGTATCGGCACTTGCGGGGCTATGCAAGACGATATACCATTAGGCACATTCCTTGTTAGTGTAAAAAGCATTGGTTTTGATGGTGTTCTCTCGTTCTACAAAGGTCGTGATGAGATTGCTGATTTAGGTTTTGAGAAAGCGCTCGTTGATTTTATCGGCTACCCGAAGAAAGCCGCAGTGCCATACGTTGTAGCAGCAAATCCGGAACTTGTAGAACGCATAGCCAAAGACGATATGACCCGTGGTTGCACTATTGCCGCTAACGGTTTCTATGGTCCTCAAGGTCGTGTTCTTCGTTGCGATATTGCAGTGCCTGACATCAACGAGAAGATTTCAGCCTTCCGCTATGAAGGTCAGCGTATATGCAACTACGAGATGGAAGGTTCGGCTATTGCTGGTTTGTCGCTACTGATGGGGCACAAGGCTATGACCGTTTGTTGCGTTATTGCACAACGCAAAGTGGAAGCCGCCAACACTGACTACAAACCTCGTATCAAACAACTTGTACAGACAGTGCTTGAGAGAATTTAAGAGATAGGCACATGGATACTCCTTAAAAATAATACATTGGAAAGGAGTATCCATGATTTTTTTTAAATAGACTATGAGACAACTAATCAAAATATCGGCAAATGTTTTAGGTTGGTTGTTGATATTTGTGTCAGTACTTCTGAATGTTTTGGGTATTTCTTATGGCATAACCGAAACCGAACATTTTTATGCAAGGCAGGACGAGTATCACTCTCGTGATACAGAGCGAGAGGCATATTGTAATATGTTAGACAGTTTGAAACAGGAAGCTGATAAACTGAATGATTCAGACAGTATAGCAATCAAAAAGATAGAGAATAAAATCAACAGCCTTCAGAATAGCGAAACTTATACTGAACTTTTCAGTGAGCCGGCGCCGCCGACAGGTTTTTCGCTTGCAGGTTTGGTTAGTGTTATTGTTTTTATTTTTTCGCTCATTCCACTCTGTATAGGTATACTGATAGTCGTACTTATGAGAAAAAAAAGATAAAATAACCAAGAAAGAATAAACAATGAAAAAATCACTTTTTCTTTTACTTGCAGTAAGCTTACTTATAGGCTGTTGCAAACAAACTGAACAAAAAAACAAGTATGTAATGGATCGTTTTTATGACCTTGAAATCTTGCGCTATGATGTGCCTGATTTTGAATCTCTAACTCTTCAGCAGAAGACGCTTATCTACTATTTGAACGAGGCTGCTCAAGAAGGGCGCGATATCCTTTTTGACCAAAACGGCAAATACAACCTTTGCATCCGCCGTACGCTTGAGAGCATTTATCAAAATTACCCTGACAAGAAAGACGAGCAGTTTCTTCTTATGGAGAAATACTTGAAACGAGTATGGTTCTCAAACGGTATTCATCACCACTACAATGAAGACAAATTTTTGCCCGAATTTACTCGCGAATGGTTTTTTAACGCACTTGATTGCATTCCAGAACAAGAACGAGAAGCCCTTGCCGGCGATATCAACTCACCACTCTTGGGCAACTTGAGTAATCTTATTCCTATAATGTTCGAGCCAAACATCATGCCCAAGAAGACCAATCAAGCAGACGGTGTTGACCTTATTCTCACTTCAGCCAACAACTACTACGAAGGTGTTACTCAAGCCGAAGCAGAAGAGTATTATAATACGCACAAAGACACATCTGCCGAGCCGCTTTGGATTGGACTTAATGCCAAACTCGTGAAAAAAGATGGTGTTGTTCAAGAGCAGACTTATAAAGTTGGCGGACTGTATGGTGAAGCACTTGAGAAGGTTAATTTCTGGCTCCGCAAGGCTCTTGAAGTGGCAGAAAATGAGCAGCAACGACTTGTTATTCAGAAACTCATTGACTACAACCAGACAGGCGACCTCAAGACTTTTAATGAGTATGCTATCGCTTGGGTCAAGGATGTGGATAGTCGTGTGGACTTTGTAAACGGTTTTACCGAAGTATATGGCGACCCGCTCGGCATAACAGGTGCTTGGGAGAGTCTTGTGAACTTCAAGAACCTTGAAGCCACTAAGCGCACCGAGATACTTGCCGAGAATGCACAATGGTTTGAGAACAACTCACCTACAGCCAAAGAATACAAGAAAGAGCAAGTCAAGGGCATCACTGCAAAGGTTATCAACGCAACAATGCTTGCCGGCAACTGCTATCCTTCGACTCCTATCGGCATCAACCTGCCTAATGCCAATTGGATTCGCAAAGAATATGGTTCAAAGTCTGTTACCATTCAGAACATCACCGATGCTTACGACAAAGCCGCTCAAGGTAATGGTTTTGCCGAAGAGTTTATGCTCTCACAAAAAGAGATAGAAACCACATTACGTGTTCAAACTCCAATTCCCGGACAAACCTATCACTGGACACCTATCTCTAACTGGAATATGTCATACGCACACCAAAATCCAAATGACAGTAGTATCGTTACCTATAGTTGTACGAGCGCATTACAAGGGGAATATCCGATTTATGTAAGTGCTTCAGGTCTTGGAGATTGTTCATTATCATCTTCCAAAGAATATTCTATTAAAGTAGATACTATAGAATGGGAAATAGCATATCAATATTCATGGTGGTCAAAAAAATTTGAATTTTTATTGATATATCAAGGCAGTGTACCAGATGAATTGATAACGGCGAATTGGTATGCAAATAATGAAAGCACTTATACAACTACGGATATGCTTCCATTATCTCAGTTGCCACAAGCACTAAGAGCTGAATTTACAATAGGGGGATGTGACTATAGTATCCCTTTGCCAAATTCAGGTATGGCGGCTCCTAAAAAAAGATTAAATCAATTAGAAGA
>JAFVAX010000055.1 GCA_017480285.1 Paludibacteraceae bacterium
CTTAACAACTGCCGCTGATGTCAAGCAGTACAACGTAACATTCTACTCGCTTGATATGATTCTTGCCATTGGTTTTCGCGTGCGCAGCAAGCGTGGTACACAATTCCGGATTTGGGCAAATCAGGAGCGGGTTCGGTTAGCAACAAGCAGATGGAGGAGCATGTGGCTGCCATCTACGAACAATTCAATGCCCGTCGCAAAGTCCTCGCTGCCGCAGAAGCAGACGAACAGGATAGGAAAGTGCTCAATGCTTCAGACGACGAAACATTAGTTGCCTTGCAGAAAGAAGTACAAGGCAGAAAGAAATGATATGAAAGCCCACCAAGACTACAACCGCGCCGTGATGGCGGCGTATGGTTTTCCGCCGAAAATGATCGAAAGCGAGTGCGTTGCAGAACTAATTAAACGAACCATATATTTATAGCCAAATAATAACCCCAAAAACATAATGCCTTATGAAACACATTTACCTTTTTATCGTTTTAATGTTCTCTACCTGTATGTTATGGGCGGAGCAGATGCCAAACGGCTATTATTCAACAGCCGAAGGAAAACAAGATGCCGAACTTAAGACCGCTTTGAGTAAGATTATCAGTGGTGGCAGCCGTTGCAAATACGGCTCTCGAGGTGTGAACGAAGTGCATAGTTCATATTATATGTGGGATGCTTTTTTTCTGACCGACCGCAAAGCCGATGGAACGATTTTCGATATGTATTCTTCTCTCACTCATTATTTCCCGACCGACTCGTTAGGTTCGGTCAGTGCCAACGGTGTGGATTTGGAGCATGGTTTCCCAAAATCTTGGTGGGGTGCGGCAAATAGTTCTGCTGACCAGAAAAACCCCGCTTATGTTGACTTGCACCACCTTATGCCGGCTGAGAGTAAGGCTAATTCAACAGGCAAGAGCAACTATTGCCCGGGAATGGTGGACAGTCTCGTTGTGTATGAAAATGGTGTGTTCAAGAGTGGTTGGATGAAAGGGCATCCAAACAATCGTGTTTGGGAACCGGCTGACGAATACAAAGGCGATTTTGCCCGTGCTTATTTCTATGTGGTAACAGCATACGAAGATTATCATTGGATCGACACACTTGTTATAAACAAGAACGGCACCATATCATACGGCACAACTAAAGGTTCGTATTTCTGCCTGACAAATGAGTCGTATCTTGAGTTTCAACCTTGGATGCAGGAGTTACTGCTCAAGTGGCATCGCGAGGATCCTGTTTCGAGAAAAGAGATTGTAAGACATGATGTGGTAAGCAACATACAACACAATCGTAACCCGTATATCGATTATCCCGAACTTGTGGAGTATATATGGGGCAACAAACAAGGTCAAAAAGCAAGTTTCTCAGGTTTGCTTAACACTGCCGGTGCTGACTACAAAGTGCCTGCCGACACTGTAAACATAGAGGCTTTGCCTGCAAAGCCGGAAGACGAACATTCCTTTACCGCGCGTTGGGCTGATGCGGGAGCAAAGACATATTCGCTTGATGTATATACACTTACTCAAACGGCAAAGGCGGATACTCTGTTTGCCTTGCCTTGGATATCTAATGCTCTGATAAGTAAGACAGAGAATATATCTTGGGACGGTACAAGTTCCACTTCTTCAGGTGCTGCGGCTGTCAATATGGGTGTGAAATCCAAAGGTACAATATTTACTATTACACTCGCTAATCTCAACATTGGCAATCAGGCACGCCTTGTCGTTAGAGCCAATGTTCCTACCGGCGATGAGGCTGATATGGCTGTTCTCGTTGACGGAAAAAAAATAGCAAATACAGAACTTGTATGGAGTGAGGCTTATTATTCCTTCGAACTGCCGTCCGGCACAAAGCAAATTCAAATAACCGCAGGCGATAAGCAAAAAGTCTTTACGATAGGTCAGATTTTTGTTATACAAAACGAGGACAAAATAGAAAGAGAATCATTGGAGGGTTATCCTCTAAATGTTAATGCTACTGAATATCTTGTTGATAACATAGCCGAAGATTTTGAAGGAGTTGTTTATTATGATGTGCAACCTGAAAACAGACAGGTGTCAAACAAAGTAATGGTTCAAGTGAAAAAGAAAACAAAAGATGCTATAAATGAGGTGAGAACAAAAACTTGGTATGTATATCAGTCAGGGGCATTTGTGGCAGTTGAGAACTGTAGCGAGGCAAAGCAAGCAAGACTCTACGACGCATTAGGACAACTTGTTGACGCTTGTGTATCCGAACGACCTGCCTTTGTTTTGCCACAACACGGTGTTTATATAGTAAGAATTGATAACGAAACACAGAAAATTGTCTGGTAAAGAAATGAATATAACTCCAAAGGCCAACAGGCAGAAACTTATAACAGTCATCTTACAGACGCAAGAGATAAGCAACCAACAACAAATGTTGGATGCTCTCTTGCGGTGTGGTGTGGAGGCAACACAGGGCACTGTGAGTCGCGATTTGGAAGAACTGGGAGTGGTTAAGCAACCAACCGCTACAGGGAAAATGAAATATACTGTACCACAGGAAGCACCACTTGTTGAGCCACAGGAAGCACCTTCGAAAGATTTTTTTCAAACTAACATGCTTTCGCTTGATTTCTGTGGCGTTTTTGGTGTGATAAAAACCCGAAACGGATATGCCGCAGTCATGGCGCAAGAGTTGCAGAAATGCTTGCAAGAGTGGATATTAGGTACTATCCCGGGGGTTGACACCATACTCGTCATTCCCAAAGACGGCGTATCAAAAGAAAAAATTGCAGAACTTGTTTATGATTTGAGAGTAGGAGAATATAATTAGAATTAAAGATGATTGTTTGTATTGCAGAGAAACCTTCGGTAGGTAGAGACATTGCCAATGTACTTGGTGCAAAAAACACTAAAGACGGCTATATTGAGGGAAACGGGTATTGTGTTACTTGGACTTTCGGACACCTATGCACGCTTCTCGAACCACAGGACTATAGCGACAGTTGGAAAGCTTGGTCGCTATCTTCGCTTCCTATGATGCCTGAACGCTTCAAAATAAAGACGATGCCGGAGAAAAGCAAGCAAAAACAACTCAATACCATCAAAACTCTTATTGAGGCTGCCGACGAGGTGATAAACTGCGGTGATGCCGGGCAGGAAGGAGAACTTATACAACGCTGGGTGATGCAACAGGCGGGGTGCAAATGTCCTGTCAAACGACTGTGGATTTCCTCGCTTACCGAAGAGGCGATAAAAGAGGGTTTTGCCAAACTGAAAGCACAATCGGAATATCAGCATTTATACGAAGCCGGAATGATGAGAGCCATTGGCGACTGGCTATTGGGTATGAACGCTACAAGGGCATATACGCTTCGTTATCGCGACAGGCAGCAACAAAAGCAGGTTCTCAGTATCGGCAGAGTTCAGACACCTACACTTGCTCTTATTGTGAATAGGCAAAAGGAAATAGAGCATTTCGTTCCGAAAACCTATTGGGAAATAAAAACCAACTATCGCAACACCGTTTTCAATG
This sequence comes from Paludibacteraceae bacterium, assembly GCA_017480285.1. Classification (GTDB taxonomy): domain Bacteria; phylum Bacteroidota; class Bacteroidia; order Bacteroidales; family Paludibacteraceae; genus Colicola. The sequence continues at coordinate 3,493 of JAFVAX010000055.1, forward strand.
CTATCATAAGAAAGGAAGAAGACCCTCAAGATGCCATCGGCATTGACCCTATCCTGCGGGCGGAAGACGGACAGAAACTTGTGGACGAACTAAAATCATTGCCTTTTGAAGTAACAAGTGTTGAGAAAAAGAAAGGCACGGAGTCGTCGCCACGCCTTTTTGACCTTACAAGTCTGCAAGTGGCTTGCAACAAGAAATTTGGGCTGACCGCAGAGCAGACTTTGAACATTGCGCAAAGTATGTACGAAAAGCATATAACCACTTATCCGCGTGTAGATACTACTTATTTGAGCGATGATATATTTCCTAAATGTAAAGGAATTTTAAGATGTATAGAGCCGTATTTTACCGAACAGATTGGTGGTTTGCGCGGTAATGTTCTGCCCAAATCAAAGAAGGTGTTCGACTCAACCAAAGTAACCGACCACCACGCTATCATCCCGACAGGACAAGCACCTAATAATCTCAACGAAACGGAAAGAAAAGTGTTTAATCTTGTTGCGTTGCACTTTATTGCGGCTTTTTACCCTGATTGCAAAATAGCAACTACCACTGTTATGGGAAAGTCGGGTGAAGTGCCTTTTAAGACTACCGGCCGACAAATTATTGAAGAGGGTTGGCGGGTAGTGTTCAAGACCGACACTACTGAAAAAAATACGGAACAAGACAAGGATAAAAATCAAGAGGACACACAGACATTACCCGATTTCAAAAAGGGCGAGTCAGGTGAGCACCAACCGCAATTAGTTGAGAAACAGACTACACCGCCGAAATACTATACCGAAGCGACACTTCTGCGAGCAATGGAAACGGCAGGGAAGTTTGTTGAAGACGAACAACTCAGAGACGCACTCAAAGAAAATGGTATAGGACGACCATCAACCAGAAGTGCTATCATAGAAAAACTTTTTGATAGAAACTATATAGTAAGAGATAAAAAGAATATCAAAGCAACACAAACAGGCATAAGTCTTATTGATACTATTCATACGCCACTGCTTAAATCTGCCGAACTGACAGGTCAGTGGGAACATAAGTTGAGGCAGATAGAGCGAGGCGAGAAAGATGCTACTGCTTTTCTTGATGAACTTAAAGAACTTACTTCTCAAGTAGTTAAGGAAGTTAAGACAAGTCCTGTCGGTATGCTTTGCCCCGTGTGCAGAAAAGGGCATATCATTCGAGGAAATACGGCTTACGGATGCTCCAGATGGAAGGAAGGTTGCACTTATCGACAACTTTTTTAATGAAAACATCATTTTTTGCTTGTTTTTATTTGTTTTTATTTGTAAATTTGCGCTCGTTTTATGATTGAACACGAAGGAATAGTAACAGCGGTCGGAAAAGATGGTGTAACTGTCCGTATCGAACAACAGGCGGCTTGTGGAACATGCTCTGCCAAAGGACATTGTATGGCATCTGAAAGCAGAGAGAAAGTTATTCTGTGTCATTCTGTTTCCGACTTGTCGGTTGGCGACAAGGTTAATGTGGAGATAACAAGTTCAATGGGGTGGCTTGCTGTGTTTTTGGCTTTTGTTGCACCATTTGCCATATTGTTTTTAAGTGTTTGGCTGTTAGGACTATTTATTGAGAATGAGGTTGTTGTAGGGACTGTATCTTTGTGTTTGCTTGTGCCTTATTTTGTAGTCCTGCGCTTTTGTAGAAAGAAACTGAACACTCGGTTTTCGTTTGTTGCAACTAAAAAACTTGATTAAAACATAATAATTCAACAAGATATATGAATCTCATTTTAATAGCGTTATTGGTATTGGGAATAACGGGATTGCTTTCCGCTTTAATTCTCTTTTTTGTTGCCAAGAAATTTTATGTCGAGGAAGATCCTCGTATTGACAAGGTGGCAGAGGTGTTGCCGGGTGCCAACTGTGGCGGTTGCGGCTTTGCCGGTTGCAGGGCTATTGCTGAAGCATGCGTGAAGGCTGATAGCCTTGACGGACTCTTGTGCCCTGTCGGAGGTCAGGCTGTTATGCAACAAGTAGGCGATATCTTAGGACTTGCGCCTGCACAGTCTGAACCCAAAGTTGCCGTAGTAAGATGTAACGGCACTTGCGAAGCCCGTCCCAGAACAAGCAGTTACGAAGGCGCACAAAGTTGCCGTATAGTGAATAGTCTGTATGTCGGCGAAACAGCATGTGCGTTTGGATGTTTAGGTTGTGGCGACTGCGTTAATGCCTGCCAGTTTGACGCTATTCATATCAACCCGCAGACAGGCCTGCCTGAGGTTGACGACGACAAATGTGTGGCTTGCGGTGCGTGCGCGAAGGCTTGTCCGAGAAACATTATAGAACTCAGAAAGAAAGGACCAAAGAGTCGTCGTGTATGGGTTAGTTGTGTAAACAAAGACAAGGGTGCTGTTGCACGAAAGGCTTGTTTGAACGCATGTATCGGTTGCGGTAAGTGCCAGAAAGAATGTCAGTTCGGTGCTATTACAGTTGAGAATAATGTGGCATACATCGATTGGGAAAAATGCCGTTTGTGCAGGAAATGTGTGGCAGTATGTCCAACCGGTGCAATTCACGAGATAAACTTCCCGCCAAAACCCGCACCAAAGCCGGTTGAGGCTGAAGTGAAACCTGCTGTTGAGGCAAAAGTAGAAACGGCAAAACCCGTAGAAGTCAAAGCAGAAGCAAAACCAGTAGAGGTTAAAGTAGAACAAAAACAAGAGGAGGTAAAACAATGAAAACATTCAGTATAGGTGGTGTTCACCCTAACGATAATAAAGTGTATTCCGCACATAAGAAGATTGTGGAAGTGCCATTGCCAAAGAAAGCAATCATTCCTCTTGTTCAACATATAGGTGCTCCGGCTAAAGCCATCGTACAGAAAGGTGATAAAGTTCTTGTAGGTCAGTTGATAGCCGAAGCCGGAGGGTTCGTAAGTGCACCCGTTCATTCGCCTGTAAGCGGAACGGTCAGTAAGTTAGACACTACACTTGACGCTTGGGGAATGCGAGTACCTGCCATATTTATAGATGTCGAGGGCGATGAATGGTTGCCCGTTATTGACCGCACTAACACCATTAACTCGGTATGCAAACTTGACTCAAAAGATATAATCGAGAAAATCAAAAATGCGGGTATTGTAGGCTTAGGTGGTGCTTGTTTCCCAACTCATGTGAAACTTATGCCACCTCCGGGCAAGAAAGCAGAAGTGCTGATTGTCAATGGTGTAGAGTGTGAACCGTATCTCACCTGCGACCATGAGTTGATGCTTGAACATGGCGAGGAGATAATCGTAGGTATTCAGATACTGATGAAAGCCCTTAACATTGAAAAGGCTGTTATCGGTATAGAGCGCAATAAGGAAGATGCAATCGGTTATATCCGCCGTTTGGCCGCCCATACACTCGGTATAATGGTTGAACCACTGAAACTTAAGTATCCGCAGGGTGGCGAAAAACAACTTATCGATGCTTGTATCCACCGTCAAGTACCTTCAGGCGCACTGCCTATCGAAGTGGGGGCGGTGGTTGACAATGTGGCTACTGTTTATGCTGTATATCAGGCTGTTCAGAAAAACCAACCGCTTATCTCACGCGTCATTACTCTGACCGGTAAAGAGGTGAAGAATCCGGGCAACTATCTTGTTCGTTTCGGTACTCCTCTGTCGGAAGTGATTGAGTTTGCAGGCGGAGTGCCTGAAAACACAGGAAAAATAATTGGTGGTGGCCCGATGATGGGTAGGGCAATGAACAATGTGGATATGCCTGCTAATAAGCGTGTTTCAGGTTTGCTCTTTATGCCTAAAGAAGAGTCTCACCGACTTGAGGTGAAGAACTGTATCCGTTGTGCTAAATGTGTGCAGGCTTGTCCGATGGGCTTGGAACCGTACCTGCTCTCCAAATACTCTCAACTGCAGCGTTGGGACGATATGGAAAAGCACGATGTGATGGATTGTATTGAGTGTGGATGTTGCCAATTTACTTGCCCGAGCAACCGTCCGCTACTTGACTATATAAGAAACGGAAAACAAACCGTTGGTGGCATAATCCGCCAAAGAGCACAGAAATAAATGCAAAGCACGATTGCGATAGTAGAACGACAGTTCCTCACTGCTTTAGGACTTAAGAGTTTTCTTAGTACTATGTTTGCGCATGTCAATGTGGAGACTTATTCTGATATTGAGCAACTCAAACAACAGATTGAAAGCAACGATGGCAGCCGACCGTATTTTGTACATTTCTTTATAGAAGAAGATTTGCTTTCACAGAATACTGACTATTTTCGTTCTTTACCGCAAGTTACTATCGCCATAAGCCACAATAGTTTGCCGAAGCGAGAGTATGGTTTTCCTGTTCTTAATGTTGCCGCTACTGAAAACGAACTGCTTTCAGAGTTGGTGAACCTCAGGGAAAATGGCAAAAACGGACATAGCAAAAAAGTGTCGGACATACCGCTTTCGGAAAGAGAAAAAGAGGTATTGCGTATGGTGGCAAAAGGTATGCTAAACAAGGAGATTTCCGACAGTCTGTGCATAAGCCTTAATACTGTCATAACCCACCGAACGCATATAACAGAGAAATTGGGAATCCGCTCTGTGCCGGAACTGACAATGTATGCCGTGCTTAACGGACTTATTGACTATAAAGAGATTTATAAGAAATGAAAGAGATACTGAACCCTTGGGTTGATTTGCAGGCATACAACTGTTTTGGTTGCAGTCCGAAAAATATGATAGGTGTCCGTATGCGTTTTTTTGAAGACAACGAACTTGACCCGATGGGAGATATTGTCAGCGTTTGGAAACCGACTCAGCATCATCAAAGTTGGATAAACACTTTGCACGGAGGCGTACAAGCAACTTTGCTCGACGAGATTTGCGGTTGGGTGGTGTTCAAGAAACTCAATACAAGTGGCGTTACTGCCAAAATGGACCTGCGCTATAAGCAGGCTGTTCCGACAAATCAAGGTGTGCTTGTCTTGAGAGCAAGACTGAAAGAGAATAACCATCGTATAGCCGTTGTGGAGGGTGTGATACAAGACAAACAGGGCAAGACCTTAACGCAATGCGAATGTACTTACTTCACTTTCAATCAAAAAAAAGCAAATGAAATGGGTTTTCTTGAGGCACGGCTTAATAACAAAGAAGTAACATTAGAAGAAATAATACTTGAAAAAGAGAACGAACCTATTATATATCGTTAATTATAAGAATTTTATAAACAATAATAATATGAATAATCTTATAGTATCGGCTTCGCCACATGTGCATAGTGGTGATAGTGTAAGGCGTCAAATGCTCAATGTCATTATCGCTCTTATGCCTGCTTTCATAGTGTCAGTATTGGCTTTCGGCAAGGGTGTGCTTATCATAACCGCCATAAGTGTGCTGTCGTGTGTCTTGTTTGAGTGGCTGATAGCCAAGTTCTTACTCAAACAGCAACCTACCATCACTGACCTCTCGGCAGTACTCACAGGTCTGTTGCTTGCTTTCAACCTGCCGTCCAACCTGCCTTTCTGGATGGTTATTATCGGTGCACTTGTGGCTATCGGTGTGGGCAAAATGACCTTTGGAGGGTTAGGACAAAATCCTTTCAATCCGGCACTTGTAGGTCGTGTGTTTCTCTTGATTTCTTTCCCTGCCGATATGACCGTGTGGCCAGTTCCGCAAGGGTGGAGTACCGCATATATTGATGCCACTACCGCTGCCACACCGCTTGCTACGATGAAACAGGCACTCCAAGAGGGAAATCAGGAACTGCTCAGTCAGTTACCCTCTTATTGGGATATGTTCCGTGGTGCTATAGGCGGTTCGTTTGGTGAAGTTTCGGCTATTGCCTTGCTTATTGGTGGCATATACCTCCTGCTTACACGAACTATCACTTGGCATATACCCGTAAGTATTCTTCTGACAGTTTTCTGCTTTTCCGGTATCGCTTATTTATGCGGAGTTCAAGGTGCTGCCAACCCCGTGTATCATCTCTTAGCCGGTGGCGTTATGCTTGGTGCTATTTTTATGGCTACCGACTATGTAACCTCACCAATGACACCACTCGGACAAATCATCTATGGTATCGGAATAGGTTTTATCGTTATGGTAATTCGTTTCTGGGGATCGTATCCTGAAGGAATGTCGTTTGCTATTCTGATAATGAACGGTGTGACACCACTGCTTAACCTCTACATCCGCCCGAAACGCTTTGGAGAAAAAAAGTGAAAAGTAAAAACTGAAAAAATGTAATCAGCCAATCTTAGCTGATTTAAGTTGAAAAGTAAAATAAAAGGATAAAAATATGAAAAAATTAAATTCAACCCTGCTAAATATGGTCTTATCGCTTACGCTTATTACCATATTTGCAGCCTCAATACTTGCCTCGGTGTATCTGCTTACAAAAGACACTATCGAGGCACAGATGCTTGCCAAACAGACAGAGGCAATCGGCAAAGTGTTGCCTTCTGTTGAAGTTCGTACTATTGTCCGGCCTGAGACAAAAGACGGTCTGATAATCCACAAAGCCTTTAACGCAGATGGCAAACTTGTAGGCACTGCCGTTGAAACAAGTGCTAACGGTTTTAATGGTCCTTTGCGTGTTATGGTTGGGTTCGACAAAGACGGTAACATCGTTGATTACATAGTGCTCGAGCAGCAAGAAACACCCGGACTTGGTGCAAATGTACCATTATGGTTCAAAACCGACAAAAACGACCAGTCTATCATCGGCAGGAATGTGTTGAACGACAACCTGACTGTCAAGAAAGATGGTGGTACGGTTGATGCCATAACTGCCGCTACAATAACTTCTCGTGCTTTCCTACTTGCTATTGATAAGGCAAAATTGGCTCTTTCGGAAGAACAGCCATCTGTAAATACAGGTGCTTCAATTATCGAGAACGACTCCTTTGAAATACAAGAGCAGGAAGTACCTATGGAGGTATTTGAAGAAAATGTAATTGAAAACTAATAAAAATTTTGAATATGAATAAGTCGCTGAAAACATTAACCGCAGGTCTGTTGCGTGAGAACCCGACTTTTGTCTTGGTGCTTGGTATGTGTCCAACGCTTGCCACTACCACCTCGGCTATCAATGGTATGTCAATGGGGCTTGCTACCGCCTTTGTGCTTATTTGTTCCAACATAGTTATATCACTCTTGAAAAATCTTATACCTGACAAAGTGCGTATCCCTGCCTTTATCGTGGTTATTGCTTCGTTTGTTACGGTAGTGCAACTCGTTATGCAAGCCTATCTGCCACCGCTATACGATTCTTTGGGCTTGTTCATCCCGCTTATCGTGGTAAACTGCATCGTGCTTGGACGGGCAGAGGCTTTTGCCGCTAAAAACAATGTATGGTACTCTGCACTTGACGGACTTGGTATGGGATTAGGTTTCACTTGCTCACTTACAGTACTTGGCGCTTTGCGTGAGATTCTCGGTACAGGACATGTCTTTGCACACGGCGAGTTTGCAGGTTTTGCTCTCTTTCCCGAAAACTATGGTATGCTCTTATTCGTTCTTGCCCCGGGGGCATTTATCGCACTCGCTTACCTCATGGCAATAGTAGGGAAACTGAAAGGTGAAAAATGAAAATTGAAAGGTAAAAACTGAGAGTTGAAAACTGAAAGAATGCCATCAGCCAATCTTGGCTGATTTAGGTTGAAAAGCATTCCCCTCATTCTGACGCAGGTCAGAATCTAAAGTTGCAATATTAACTATTAATTATTAAATAAAATAATATGGCTTATTTCCTTATATTTATTTCGGCTATATTTGTAAACAATATAGTTTTCTCACAATTCTTGGGTATATGTCCTTTTTTGGGCGTAAGTAAGAAGATTGATACCGCTATCGGTATGGGGGCGGCTGTTACTTTCGTCCTAACACTCGCTACTATTGTTACATACCTGTTGCAGAAGTTCCTGCTTGTGCCGTTCGGGTTAAAGTTCTTGCAGACCATACTCTTTATCTTAGTCATTGCCGCTTTAGTGCAGATGATTGAGATTGTGCTTAAAAAAGTGTCTCCTGCCCTTTATCAAGCACTTGGTGTGTTCCTTCCTTTAATAACAACCAACTGCTGTATCCTTGGCGTGGCTATCCTTGTTGCAGACGGAACAAACAAACTGCCGGCGGGTGCTGACCATAACCTTCTGACTGGCACACTGTTCGCCTTTGCTACCGCTATCGGTTTTGCTATGGCTCTCGTTATCTTCGCAGGCATACGCGAACAGTTGGAACTGCAGAATGTACCAAAAGCAATGAAAGGCACACCTATCGCACTTCTCACAGCAGGCTTGCTTGCTATGGCTTTCATGGGCTTCTCAGGAGTGGTGTAATGTATGCTTCTCGTTCCTATTGCCATAGCACATAGCCCTTTTAAGGAAAAATTCGGCATACCGCGTCAGAGCGGTATCGCCTCGGTTGTCGAAACACGCCTCGCCTTCCTGCCGCCATATCGGAATGCGGACGCACTTCGAGGTTTGGAAGGATTCTCGCATCTATGGCTCATTTGGGGCTTTCACGCAAATAAACAAACGAACGCAAATAAACAAACGAACCAACAAAAAGAATCCAAAAATCCAATATCCCAATCAAGTGAGCGTAATCAGCCCACCTTCAGATCGTTCGAGCGAAGCGAGATAAGAATCTTGGCTGATATAAAGAATTGGTCGCCCACCGTCCGTCCACCACGACTTGGTGGCAATCAAAGAATGGGTGTCTTCGCCACACGCTCGCCTTTCCGACCTAATCCCATAGGCCTATCATCTGTAAGACTCTTGAGAATAGAAGACTCTCAGGATGGCAAAGTGCTTGTCGTCTCAGGTGCAGACCTAATGGACGGTACACCTATTTACGACATAAAGCCTTTTATTCCTTATACCGACAACCATCCCGATGCAGTCGGAGGTTTTACCGACAAGGTCGAGTTCCACCACCTCAAAGTGAATTTTCATCCGCAGTTATCTGACTCTCTCTCCGAGACCGACAAGCAAGTTCTTACTGAGATTCTGCAACAAGACCCCAGACCGGCATATAAAACCGATTCCAACCATGTCTATGGCTTGCGTTTCGGTGAGTGGAATATCAAGTTCACCGTCAAAGCGGACACTCTCACCGTCATAGAAAAGTAAATCTAATCATGTCCTATCATATCAGCGTAGGTTCCATTGTTGTTTATTATTCCAAAAGGGGAATGCTATAACTACCTTTCAAAAAGTGTTAAAGTGTTACAGTCTTACAAAAAAAAGCAAGCATTATCGTCTGCTTGCTTTTATCGCTTCAATTATTGATTTTAAGAGACTTACAACCTCTGCCAATAATGAAACTAAACCTTTTCTTTGTCTTTCCATACAACAATTTTCCAATTTTTATTCTTTTTACACATAACTCTACTAATTTTTTGTCCAAAATTTCCAAAAATTATCAAAAAACACTTTTCACTAATTTAACGAATTTAACGAAACTTAAATAATCGTAAGCGTGTTCTTTTCATTCTTATGTATCTTCAATAAGTCTATAATCTTATCTACTTGATACTTGAACTTCAAAAGAATGCAACCTTGCGTGTGAGCAACTTTTGTACCCGTGTGTATCCGTATCCCTTTGAAAAACGGTACCCCACGCAACTCAGGCAACTCCTTGCCAAATTTCGGACTTAAACTCAAACAAAGTTTAATCCTGCATACTTGCAACAAGTAGCCCGAAACCACCCGTAAAACTACCTATTGCAAGTATCTCATTCACAAGTCCTCGCCTCATACTTAGTTCATAGCGTACTTCTGGGCAAAAACAAAACCACGAAGAGTTTTGTATTTCTTTTGCTTTTGGAAAGCAGCCTTGAGTGCGGCAAGTTGTTCCGGATCGGCAAGCGCAACTTCCATCGCAGCACGAGCAACAGAAAATTTCTGTTGGCGAGCAATCTCTTCCGCACTATAAACGCGATTCAGATTTTCAACATGCTTAGAAGTGAAAGAAGTACCGGTAGAAGCAAGTTGCTTGAAAACAACCTTACCTGCCTTACCCTCAGTCCCTAAACGACCGTGCAGAGCATAAACGGGGTCAATATAATCCACTTTTGCCATAATAGCAGTCCTTTCTTTTCTGTGCCTTTAAGACTTGCCGCTAATCAAATGCGACAAGCCCTTCAGGCGATTTAACAATATGATTCTTGTTATGAAATTTCATATTGCAAAGATACTGCTTTTTTGGGCAAACTACAAGACAACCTTGTCATTATTTTAATTCATCGTGCACTTCGGTGGCATTCTTGCCACCGCCATATCCCTTCAATACGCTTACCGATGCGAACCTTTCAAAAATTATCTCAAAAATAAAAGAAAATATCAATTCTGAAGAAAAAAACACCGATTTTGAGCAAAAATCAACCGAAAATAACCAAATTTTCTATAAAAACAACTATTTTTCTTTTACTTTCGCAGATTTATAAAAAAAGAGGGGGTAACTACTTGTCTATCAGTGTGTTACACCATAAATTAGCAACTTTCTGCTTTTTTTGCAGGCTGATTTTTCATGTGGTTCTTTTCTATGTCAAAACAATGTATTAACTTTGCCATGCAGTTTGAAACATAGTGAGCTCTGCTGGGGAGCAACTCATTAGGGATATAACTGCGAAGCAAAGATGCAAATCAATGTTCGGCAGCAGTAGGCTAAAGCTTGCTGCTGTTTTTGATATGCAGATTGCCTTCCAATGCCAAGAAAAACAGCGTAGCGCACTAATGAACCGCTTGCGGTTCTCCTCTATTAACCCACTATGGTTATTCAAATTCTTACTCAAGTCAGTAAACACACCTTCTATCTTATTATTTGTGTTTGGCATTCCAGCACAGTCATGACGCTGATATGTAAATAAATACGGAAGAAATGTATTTATACTTTTCAACGCACCGCGTAACTTCCTATGTGTATAATGGGTCGAACCATCCTTGGCTGATGAACGTCTTTTAATGGTATCTGCATATTCTATTTGCAAATCTTCATAAGCTTTTCTAAACTGTTCTTGTGTCAACTTCGGTAAGTCGTTTATCAAAAGAAGTAATGCCATAGATGCCTTAATCTTAGGATGTTTGGTTAGTTTACGGATGATAAGCTGTTTCATGTGGAAATGGCACATCTGTCTCGGGTATTGCGATAAAGAATGAAATACGCTTATCTTGCCATCTAATATAACACCTCGTATATGATAGCCGTTTTCTTCTATCTTTCTGACTGCAAGACAATAATCTTCAGTCCGTTCGCTCTTTATAAACGCAACATATAATGGCTTCGTTGTAGCTTCATCTAATGCTAATAGCACTCCCCAATTATGTCCCCAATAAGTGGCATCTAAGTGTACATATCCACTCATTCCGTGCAGATCCGGCTGCTCCCATTCTACGCATATATGCCTCAATTGGCGTTTTATTGTAGAGGCACTAACATCGCGTAATCTTGAGCAATCTCTGCAATCGTCTGCTTGCGCTCTTGATATAAATACCATAAGTGCTCATCAGATAGTTTCTCACCGGCACGAAACTGCCGTCCACATGCTTGACATTTGTACAACTGTACTCCATTTCTTGTACCGTTTCGCTTAGTTATTGGCGAACCGCAACTAGGGCATTTCTTCTTGTTCATTATGACTAATTTTAGGTTTTCAATTAGCAATAAAGAGAGTCATAATCAGCGATTAAACCATACTTCAGCCTGCAAAATGACATATTGACACTATATCAACTTTTTTTAGCCTGCAATTTGACCTATAAGTCTCCTTTTTCCGCTCTTTTTGTGTTACACACAAAGATTTTGTGTTAATTGTCACTGCTATTTTGCTCATTCCGCTAAATGCTTATCTTTCAACAAAATATAGCAACTTCCGAAAACATAAAAAAGGGACACTTTAACACTTTAACACTTTTTGAAAGGTAAAAATACCCCACACCCCCATAACTATAGTATAAGGATTTGTCCCCCTATAAACTTTTTTCAAGCAAAAATCAAAATAAGCAATCCCAC
>JAFVAX010000008.1 GCA_017480285.1 Paludibacteraceae bacterium
ATCCACCCCACGAAGGTTTTTCAACCCTTAATCAACAACAAAACTAACTAATTAAATTTATAAAAAACGCTTGTAATTCAGCGAATTTTCTGCAAAGGTAAGCAAAAAAAATGTATATTCCAAATAAAAATGTAGTTTTTTCTTAAAAAAATGCACTTTTTGCAATTTATGTTTGACAAAAATGCTTAATTTTATGTTTTTTTACATTTTTTTTGTTATTTTTGCAGTAAAAATCAGATTTTCAAAGTAATTATTTTATTTACCCAAATGGAAGACATAAAATTTAAGTTGCGACAGACCCTTACCTTTATAGGTTTGATGTTAGGAATGCTTGTTTTAATGATGTTATTGTCCTTGCTTTTGCCGTCGGGAAGTGAATTGTCGGCAGGTTATATGAAACTTATGCAAATGTTGCAGACCATAATGTTGTTTATCGTGCCTGCCTTGTTATGGTCGAAGTTCTATACAAACACATATTTTAGTGGCTTATGGCTTAATAGAAGACTCAAGTCTGGCGATGCGATTATTGTAGTTCTGCTTATGTTGGTAGGCGTGCCGGTTATCAATATGTTGGGTTGGCTTAACTCGCAAATAACACTGCCGGCTTTTATGGCTGATATAGAAGAGTGGATGCAGCAGTTGGAACAGAAGGCTCAGGAAATGACTTTTATGTTACTAAGCGGAACACGAGTGAGCGACTTATTAGTGAATTTGTTTGTTATAGCCCTTTTGCCCGCTATTGGTGAGGAAATGACTTTTCGTGGAGTGCTCATGCATATCTGTATAAACCGTAACCCTCAAACGGGTAAGCCTGCAAACCCGCATATTGCCATTTGGGTGTGTGCCATAATTTTCAGTTTCATACATTTTCAGTTCTATGGTTTTATTCCGAGAATGCTTGTTGGTGCGCTTTTCGGCTATCTGTTGTGGTATTCCGGTTCTCTTTGGTTGCCTATTGTGGCACATTTTACAAACAATGCAACAGTAGTGCTGACAACATATATTTATCAACTAAGCACCGGCAAACCGCTTGAAGAGATGCAAGATTTTGGAACGGAACACACTTGGTGGGTAGGGCTTATATGTCTTGTTGTTTCCTTTTCGGGCTTTTATCTGCTTTTAAGACCAAAAAAGTGATTTGTTTGCAAATAGTTGCATTTTTAGATATTTTATTGTATATTTGTTGTGATTTTACATTGCAAATCCGCAGTAGAATAATTTGTATCTAATTAAAAAACAAATGTTTAATAGATTTTGTAATAAAGAACTGTTTTGATATGAGTTATTCTGACGAACAATTTATGCAACGCTGCCTTCAGTTGGCGGCATTAGGAGAGTATTATGTAGCACCTAACCCTATGGTTGGGGCGGTTATTGTTAGTGCCGATGGCAGGATAATAGGCGAAGGTTGGCATCGCCGGTATGGCGGTCCGCATGCCGAAGTAAATGCTTTTGCGTCGGTGAAACCCAAAGATGAGCCACTGCTTAGTGAGACTACCATATATGTTTCGCTTGAGCCTTGTAGCCATTTTGGCAAGACACCTCCTTGTGCAGATTTGATTGTAAGAAAAGGTGTTAAGCGGGTTGTTATTGCCTGTCTTGATCCGAATCCGCTTGTTGCCGGAAACGGTGTTCGCAAACTTCGTGAAGCGGGAATAGAAGTTGAGTCGGGTATAATGGAAAACGAGGCCCGCCAACTCAACAAACGCTTTTTTTGCCTGCACGAGAAACACAGACCGTATATAATACTTAAATGGGCACAAAGTGCCGATGGTTTCATAGCGCCGCTGAATCAGCAAAGAGGTGAAAGAGTAGTATTCTCAACTCCGCAGACCAAACTGCTTGTACATAAGATGAGGGCGGAAAATATGGCTATTCTCGTGGGGGTAAACACGATAATAAGCGACAACCCGCGACTGCTTACCACTCATTGGCAGGGCAGAAACCCGCTCAGGATAGTGCTTGACAGCCACAACCGTATCCCAAAAGATGCAATCGTTCTGACCGACGGCAACCCCACTTGGGTGATAACCGGCGATACCAAATGGGAAAGTGCGGTAAAACAGATGGCAGAAAGAAACATCCATTCGGTTTTGGTGGAAGGCGGGGCGAAAGTGCTGCAGAGTGTCCTGCAATCAGGCATCTACGACGAACTGCATATCGAAATCAACCCCAAGGTGTATCTTAAAGAAGGCATTAAAGCACCGGCGGTTGATACTCTGAACTTCGATTTTGAAGAACTAGACGGAAACAAACTGCTTAAATTCACAAAAATATGAAAACACGATTCAAATACGCTTTTGTGGCGTTTCTGACAATTTTTATTTTTGCCTCCTGCAATAAAAAGGACAAGGATGTTAAAGGTGAGGAACTTTCGACACCGGATGCGAGCGCCGATATAGCCGGCGAAGCTATGATGGACGGCGGCTCTTCCACCGGAGGCGGGGACAACGGACAACAGCAGTCGCTTGCAGGACAGGTAACGGCGGCAGAATGGCAGGATATTCTGCACTGGGACTTCTGGTCGAAACTGATGCTCGGCAATCATCAGGACTCAACCCAAACCGACTATTCCAAATTCTCGGACTACTGGCGTTTATATACCAACAACCTGCTTTATGTGGAAGTGAATAATAACTTGAACGAACCAATTGAGGGTGTTCAGGTCGAACTGCGAAGAAAAGGTTCGCAATCTCCCGCTTGGCAGGCTGTTACCGACATATACGGTCACGCCTCCCTTTGGTACGGTTTTCTGCAGGCAACGGCATCGGATGATGCTTCCGGCTTTGAGTTTCTGCTCAACGGCGAAGTGCAAGATCAGACGCTCGTCTTCACTCACTGGGGAGATGCTGATGTGGCTGTAAATCTTTTCACTTACGATGCCGGACAGCCGGAAACAACGCTCGACCTTGCTTTTATTGTTGATGCTACCGGTTCAATGGGCGATGAGATAAACTTTCTCAAAGACGATCTGCTTGATATATTAAATCAGGTAAAGGCAAAGCAAGGCTCAACCGCTATCCGCACCGGCGCACTCTTTTACCGTGATGAAGGGGACGAATATCTGACCCGCCACAGCAATTTCACCACCGATTTCTCCCAAACCATAAGTTTTATAAAAAATCAGAATGCCGACGGTGGAGGCGACTTCCCCGAAGCCGTACATACCGCACTCGAAAGAGGTTTGCAGGACTTGTCGTGGAGCGAAACGACATCCGTCAAACTTGCTTTTCTCTTACTTGACGCACCACCGCATTATAACGATCAGGTTATTCAAAGTCTGCAAAAGTCAATTCCGTTATATGCAGAAAAAGGTATTCATATCATACCCGTTGCGGCAAGCGGTGTGGACAAGGAAACAGAGTTCTTCCTTCGTTTTACGGCACTCGCTACCGACGGCACATATCTTTTCCTGACTAACGACAGCGGTATCGGCGGCGACCACCTGCAAGCCACCGTGGGAGAGTATGAGGTAATGCCGCTCAACGACCTTATGGTGAAGGTGATAAACAGATATTTGGGAGAATAGGAAGACTTTTTTTATTCCGCAAACTTGAACAGTCCGAACAATTGGGCATCGATTTGGTTGAGGATATATTCAAAGTCTTTGGGATTGTGTTCAAAATCGAGAGTGTCGGACTCAATAGTTAGTACTTTGCCCGGGTATTTGTTGAATATAAAGTCGTCGTACCTCTCGTTGAGTCCTTTTAGATAGTCGATGCTCATTGTTTGCTCGTATTCCCGTCCGCGTTTTTGTATTTGTGCTACAAGTGTAGGCACTTGTTTGCGCAGATAAATCATGAGGTCTGGCGTTTTTGTCAGGCGGGTCATAAGGTCGAACAGTTCCATATAAGTATTGAAGTCGCGTTCGCTCAGATGTCCCATCTCGTAGTTGTTTCTGACAAAGACATGCACGCCTTCGAATATCGAGCGGTCTTGAATAATAACATTTTCGGCTTTTGCGATGTCAAGCACATCGCGGAACCGCTGTTTGAGGAAATATACTTCAAGAGCGAAACACCAACGGGGGATGTCTTTGTAGTAGTCTTCCAAATAAGGATTGTATCTAACCGGCTCAAAACGCGGTTCCCAACCGTAATGATTGGCAAGCATACGCGTGAGAGTGGTTTTTCCGGCACCTATATTTCCTGCAACGGCAATGTACATATCTTAGTTGTTTTTCGAGGGTTTTCTGCAAGCCTTACATTCTCCGAACAGGTGAACGGAGAAACTCAGCGCATTAAAATTTTGTATTTTTTTATTTCGCAACACTTTCTCAATGGTAGCGTCTTTGAAACTGCCCTGCCTGCCACAGCGAGTACAGGTGAACATCATATTACCGTGTTGATACAGTGTGAGTTCGTACCAATTTGTGCGCTCGCCATCCTGACGGAAAAGCGGAATGATTATCTTTGCTTGCTGAAACAAGTCGATGGAATTGTAAATCGTAGCAAGACTGAGTGGCAGTTTCTCTTTCAGGTCGTTATATAGTTTTTCAGGCGAGAACGACAATCCTTCATACGAACATATCTGTTGCAGAATGAGCAGCCGCTCTTGTGTGAGACGCAAGTTATTGGCTTTGATATACTCGCGCAACATATTTTCCACTTCAGAGTATATGTTATGTGGCGTTGCCATAGTTATACAGGGATAATGTATGCTCTGCGGCGTTTATGTTGCAGCGGGTTGAACATCAGCCAGTTGGCTTGGTTCTTATGGTTGTCTTCAAGTATGGAAGTTGTTTCCAAGTATTTGATACCATATTGGGCAAAATAAGGAAACATCTCGTCAATAATAACAGCATTAACGCCTTTGCCTTGGTAGTCAGGACGGACGGCAATAATAAGCAAGTCGAAAATTTCCATCTTTTTGGCTTTCAGTGCTTTGAGTACCGGTAGCCATCCCCACGGGAAGAGTTTGCCACCGCATTTTCTTACGGCTTCGGATATGTCGGGCATACCAAGACCGACACCTACAATCTCATTTTTCTCATTTACAACAAGCGTAACGAAGTCGAAGTTCAGAATAGGGAAATAGTAGTGAGAGTAGTATTTCTTTTGTTTGTCGGTTAGTGGCTGTGCGTTATAAAGAGTGCTGTAAGCCGCGTCCATAACATCAAAGAACGAATAGCCGTGATGTTCAAGCAACTCTTTGACATTCTTTACCTTATCAACTCGAAGATGGAAGCGCTCTTTGGCTACATTGGCAAGTCTGATCACTCTATCGGGCAGGGCGTCGGGAACAGTGATACGATATTCGATCCAGTCGGTTTCCTTTTTCAGACCATACTCTTCGTAGTGGTGTATATAATAAGGGTAGTTATAAAGCGAAGCGAGCGGAGCGAGGTACTCGTAGCCCTGAATGAGAAGCCCCTCTTTATCAAGGTCGGTAAAACCGACAGGTCCGTTCATTATTTCCATACCTTTTTGTTTGCCCCACTGACGGACGGCATCCAAAAGAGCGCGACTGATGTCGGTATCGTCGATAAAGTCGAACCAACCGAAGCGCACTTTCTTGTTGTGCCAGTGTTCGTTGGCGCGGTGGTTGATGATACCGGCTATACGACCTACAATCTGACCATCGGTATAGGCCAAAAAGAGTTGATATTCTGACACTTCAAGAGCCGGGTTTTTCTTCTTGTCGAAAATATCCAACTCATCGCCATACAATGGAGGACAGTATTTCGGGCATAGTTTGTACAGGTCGTTGCCAAACGAAACAAAGTGCTTGAGTTCGCTTTTGTTGGTAACAGGGCGTATTTCTACATTCATAATGATTATTTTTATTTTGCCTACAAATATACAAATTTTTTGTTTATTCTGCAAAAATGATTATCTTTGTAGTAATTTTTCAATAAACTTAACAAAAATTCTTAGTATTATGTCAAAAAAATGGATGTGTAGTGTGTGCGGTTATGTACACGAAGGTCCGGAGCCACCGGAGCGTTGTCCGCAATGTAAGCAACCCGCTTCAAAGTTTGTGGAAGTAAAAGAAGACTCGCTCAATTTTGCAGCAGAGCATGTACTCGGTGTAGCCAAAGGTTGCGATGAGGAGATGATAAAAGATTTACGAGCACATTTCACCGCTGAGTGTTCAGAGGTTGGAATGTATCTTGCCATGGCTCGTCAGGCTGAGCGTGAGGGTTATCCTGAGATTGCTGCCGCTTTCCGTCAGTATGCTTTCGAAGAGGCTGACCATGCTTCTAAGTTTGCCGAGTTGTTAGGCGAGATTGTATGGGACACCAAGACCAATCTCGAAAAGCGTATGCTTGCAGAGCAAGGCGCATGTGAAGACAAGAACCGTATTGCCAAACGAGCAAAACAACTCAATCTGGATGCTATTCACGACACCGTTCACGAAATGGCTCGCGATGAAGCACGCCACGGGCACGGCTTTGAAGGACTGCTGAGACGCTATTTCGGTAAATAACGATTAACAGATTTTGAGAAGTTGGATAATACTTGTATTACTCAACTTCTCAAATTTTATCTCATTTGTATTTTGCTTCTTCTGTTCGATTCTGATAAGGCTTATACCACTCTGCTTACTGATGTGCTTCAGGAGCGGGGCTTTTCTGTGCTTGCCGTCAGCAGACATTTGCAACTTACAGACCAACTGCACAAGCAGGACTATGAGTTGTGCCTTGTTTCGATGTCGGCTTGTGAGAAAGAGACCATTACGCTTGTGCGTGAGGAACAGCCTGATACGATTATCATCTGTCTTGTTGAAGATGAAAGCGACGAACAGATATGTCTTAGTTACAACAACGGGGCTAACGACCACTGGCGTAAAAGTGAGAGTGTGGGTGTGCTTCTGTCAAAACTGAATATGTGGCAACAGCGACTTGAAAAACAGAAGCAGAAACAACCATTGACAATTCAAATTGGTGAATATCAGTTGGATTCCGTCAGACGAATACTCACTTATAATGACGAGGAAAGAAAACTGACAGCCAAAGAAAACGAACTGTTGCTTCTTTTGGGAAGGAACAAGAACGAACTTGTAGCCCGCAGACAGATACTCAGGCAGATTTGGCCCGAAGATAATTATTTCAATGCCCGTTCGCTCAGTGTTTTCATTCACAGACTGAGGCAATATCTGAGCAAGGACCAGCGAATACAAATAACTTGTGTTGCACAGAAAAGTTACCGCCTTTCTGTTGCAACGGAATAACAGAAACTATGCTTATTGTTGCTGACAAACATATCCCATATCTCTTACCGCGATTGAGGTGTTTTGGCGAGGTGCAACTGCTTGAGCCTGAACAGATAACACGAAAGGCTGTCGAAAAAGCCGATGCACTTATTGTGCGTACAAGAACGAGATGTGATGTGGATTTGCTTTCGGGAAGCAATGTCCGATTTATCGGTACTGCCACCATAGGTTACGACCATATTGACACAATCTATTGCAATCGGCATAATATCGTTTGGACCAATGCCCCGGGCTGTAATGCGGCAGGAGTGTGTCAGTATGTGGTAAATGCCGTTCGGGAGTACGAGAATAGTGGCTTAAGAATATCCAAGAGCGATAAATCAACAACCATAGGTATAATCGGTGTCGGACATGTGGGAAGGTTGGTGGCTCAGTACTATAAAGAGCAGGGCTGTCGTGTGCTTGTGAATGACCCGCCTGTAGAGCAACAACAAGGGAGTGATTACCTTTCAAGTTTTGGCAAGGTCGTAACGCTTAAAGAGTTGGCAAGCGAAGCGGATATCATTACTGTACATACACCACTCAACAACAGTGGAGACTATCCGACACATTATCTTATAAACGAGCGTCTGCTGTCGCTCACAAAACAGGAAGCCCTTATCATAAATGCAGCCCGTGGGGGGATTGTTGACGAAAAAGCACTACTGAAATCAGGAAGAGCGTTTGTTTTGGACTGTTGGGAAAACGAACCTGAATTAGATGTAGAAGTGTTGCAAAGATCCTTTTTAGGTACTTATCATATTGCGGGTTATACCAAACAAGGTAAGCAAAATGCAACCGATATGATACTCTTTGCACTCGGGCAATTCGCTTCGGGAGGGCAAGTTGATTTAAGTCCTATTGAAAAGACTATCAATCAACACCTTTCTTCTTACGAACCTTTTGATATTAAATCAATTAGCGAGCAACTCAAGTGCTCGCCTAAAGATTTTGAGAAGTTGCGCAAGGCGTATGTGCTACGCTGACAATTTATTTGCTCAGTTCTTCAACTGCCCGTTTGGTCATATAGTCGTCTCTTTCGTAGAGCGGGAAGAAACCTTCGTCGCCAAGCATATCACGCACAATGGTGGCGTTGATATTTCTTATTAACAGCGGTTTGGACTTCTCTATCTGTTCGGTTTTAGGCTCTACTTCTTTCTTCTGGCAGAACTTGACAAACTCGTCCAAAACAGGCTGGCGGAGCAGATATTTCTCTAATTCCTGCCATTTTTTATACTTGCTTAATGTTGAGCGGTTGCGGTTGACATAGTCGAGTGCAAACTGGTATATATAAGCGCGATTGCTAACGATATTGAAATAAGGTGTGTTGAGCGAAGTGTCAACCGGCAAAAAGATATCGGGCATGATGCCACCACCGCCATAGACAACTCTGCCTTCTCGGGTATAGTATTTTGTTGTATCAGTAAGGTGTATGCTGTCTTTGTTGTAGGCTTCGCCGTGTTCAAACCTTTCGTTGAACGACTTTTGATACTCTTCGCCTTCGCCCATAGTGTAGGGTTTCTGTATGCATCTGCCTGAAGGTATGTAATAGCGGGCAACTGTAAGTCTTATAGCAGAGCCGTCTGATAGCGATATCTGGTTCTGCACCAGTCCTTTGCCGAAACTGCGACGCCCGATGATGGTAGCGCGGTCGTTGTCTTGCAAGGCACCGGAGAAAATCTCAGAGGCAGAGGCAGAGAACTCGTCAATGAGTACTACAACAGGCTCTTTCTGGAACCTGCCGTTGCCTAAAGCCTTTAATTCAGAGCGCTGATAACTTCTGCCTTCGGAATAGACTATCATACGACCGGCAGGAAGGAACTCGTTGACCATCTTTGCACAGCGGTCAAGATAGCCGCCTGAGTTGCTGCGAAGGTCAATAATGAAACTCTTTGCCCCGCTCCAACGAAGTTGGTTAAGTGCGGTAAGGAACTCTTCGTAGGTGTTCTCGCCAAAGCGGTCAACGCGTATGAAACCTATTTCAGGCGTTGCCATAAACTTGGCTACAACAGAGTATGTCGGTACTTTCCCGCGGGTTATGGTGAAATGGAGCGTCTCTTTGGTTCCCATACGTGCAATGCCAAGTTTGACTTGTGTGCCCGACTCGCCACGAAGCGTATGCATAACTTTCTCGTTGTTGATTTTCTTGCCTGTGAAAACGGAGTCATTGACTTCGATTATCTTGTCACCAGCCAAGATACCTGTTCCGTCGCTCGGTCCGCCACTGACAACAGAAACGATACAAACCGTGTCGTTTTGTATGCTGAACTGCACGCCTATACCTGAGAAACTGCCTTCAAGTTGGGAATTGACAAGTTCCAAATCTTTCTTAGATATATAAGAAGAGTGGGGGTCAAGTTTGCTCGCAAGGTCGTTTGCCAACACTTCTATCAGACTGTCGGTATTAACAGAATCGACATAATAAGCCTGCATAATACCAAGCATTTGCTCAATCTTGCTTTGTTGGGGAGGGAATGTGAATTGCCACATTCGTTGTGCGCGTGCAGAACTGCCTATCCAAAAACCTATAAGTATGGCTAAAATAACTAATGACGGAAAAAGAAACTTCTTCATCTTACCAAATTTTTTAATAATCTCGGCAAAATTAGTATAATAAGTGCAAATTTGCAAATTTTTGTAAGAATAAATTTGCATTTTATGTAAAAAAAAACTATTTTTGCGAAAAATAATATAATTTTCAGTACCATGGATATTCTTTCCCAAATGAGGCAGCGTGCGCAGGAGAATCAGAAGCGCATTGTTCTGCCTGAAGGCGATGAGCCTCGCACACTTGTAGCAGCCAATGAGATTTTGCGTCAGAAAATTGCCAAACTCATTCTTATAGGCAATCCTCAAAAGATAAATGAGATGGCAAAAGAGAACGGTTTGGAGTATATCAGCAAGGCGCAGATACTCGACCCTCAGACCGACCCTCGTATGCCTATTTATTCTTCGATGCTATACGAATTACGCAAGAAAAAAGGTATGACCGAAGAGGAAGCCAAGAAGAAGGCTCAAGACCCGTTGTATCTTGGTTGCCTTATGATAAAGAGCGGTGATGCAGACGGCGAAGTGGCAGGTGCCCGCGGCACAACGGCTGACACTATAAGACCCGCTTTCCAGATACTGAAAACCAAACCCGGCATAGGCATCGTTTCGGGTGCTTTCCTTATGTTTACTCCGGCAACGGCACTTGGTGAGAATGGTTTTCTCGTTTTTGCCGACTGTGCGGTTAATCCTTGTCCGGACGCAACCGAACTTGCACAGATAGCCGTTTCTACGGCACAGACAGCCAGAGTGTTAGGCGGTATAGAACCGCGTGTGGCAATGCTCTCGTTCTCTACCAAAGGCAGTGCAAAACACGAACTTGTGGATAAAGTAACGGAAGCCACTCGTATTGCCAAAGAACTTGCACCCGATTTGCAGATCGATGGCGAACTTCAGGCAGATGCCGCTCTTGTGGAGAAAGTAGGTCAACTGAAGGCTCCCGGAAGCAGTGTCGCAGGCAAGGCCAATGTGCTCGTCTTCCCTGACCTGCAAGCCGGTAATATAGGCTACAAACTTGTGGAGCGTTTCTCCGGCGCTACTGCCATAGGTCCTATCCTTCAAGGTATTGCAGCTCCTGTGAACGACCTGAGTCGCGGTTGCAAGGCGGAAGATATCGTACAAACGATAATCATCACAGCCAATCAGGCAATGTAATAAAAAAAGCAACGACTAAATCTATTTACTATGAAAATAAAGCACCTTGTTCTTTTTCTAAGTGTATTGATATTTGTTTGTGCTTGTAAAAAGAATACAACTGACCCTAACGGGCAAGAAGAGCCTGCTGATCCGAAAGCAAAAGTTGAACCGCTGAATGTTGATAACACTAAGCCGATTAGTACTGACAATCGTGTTATTTACGAACTTAACCTGTTTAATTTTACAAGTGCGGGAACGCTCTCTGCTGCGGAAGCAAGGTTACCTGAACTGAATAAATTAGGTATTGACATAGTGTGGCTTATGCCTATACAAACACGAAGCACGCAGGGTAAAATAGGTTCGCTCGGTTCTCCATACGCACTTCGAAACTATACTGAAGTAAATCCAAAGCATGGGACAATGGCTGACTTTCAGTCGTTTGTCAGTAAAGCCCACGAGCTTGGAATGGAAATATGGCTCGATTGGGTGCCTAATCATACAGGGCTTGACAATGTTTGGGTAACGGAACATCCTGAATATTATGAAACAAAAAACGGCGAGATAGTACACCCGAATAATTATGGCGATGTCTACCAACTCAATTATGGCAACGCAGACTTGCAAAAAGCAATGATAGACGCTATGATTTATTGGATAAAGAATGCGGATATAGATGGTTTTCGATGCGACTATGTTTCTTCGCCAAAGATACCTGCATCATTTTGGCAAAAGGCAATACCTGAGATTCGTGCCGCAGGCGGGAGTAAATATATTTGGATGCTCGGTGAAGCCGACTTTGCCGCTGATGCTAAAGCATTGCTAAGTGTTGGTTTTGACTATGATTATGCATGGGGATATCACGATAGAATTAAAAACTTGTTAGGAACAAACTCAAGTGCCATTGGTGTTAAAAACCAATCAAAATCACTTATTGTCAATGGCAATTATGCTAATATGGACAGAATGGTGTATTTGACCAACCACGATGATATAGGCGATAATTTTTCGGCAAACTATTTTAATTACTGGAATACAAATGTGCCACCACTGACTGTTGTTGAATTTACCCTATACGGAATGCCACTCTTGTATAATGGTCAAGAAATAGGCTACCGCAAGGTGCAAAACTATTTCAACAAAGATGTTATCAATTGGAGTAATCCGAATAAACAGATACAAAACACTATTCGCACGCTTATTGCATTACGACATACGCAGAAAGCCCTTGCAAGCGGTCAGAAAAAAGAAGAAAGACCGAAAACGACTTTTCTCGAGACAGATAACAGCAGTGTGTTGGCATATACCAAAAAGCAGGATGACAATGAAGTGCTTGTGGTGGTGAGTTTTGCTAATTCTGCAACTCAGGTGCAGATTTCAGGTATTACAGCCGGGACATACGAACTTTGGCTGAACAAGGAATCGATAGCAAAAGAAACAACCAAAGAGACATGCGAACTTGAAGAAACAAAAACTCTTACCTTACCACAAAAAGGATATCTTGTTTATGTAAAAAAATAATTAACTAAATATCTGATATACAATGAAAATTCTTGTATTAAACTGCGGTTCATCGTCAATCAAGTACAAACTGTTTGACATGGAACAAAAAAAGGTCATCGCTCAAGGCGGTGTTGAGAAGATAGGTTTGCCGGACTCGTTTCTTTTAGTCAAACTGCCTAATGGCGAGAAAAAGAAAATAGAGAAACAGATGCCTGAACATACTGTTGGTATCCAACTTATTCTTCAAGTACTCACTGACAAAGAGATAGGTTGTATTGCTACACTGAATGAGATAAACGCTGTAGGACACCGCGTTGTGCATGGAGGCGAGAAGTTCAACAAGTCAGTTCTTATCACCCCTGAGGTTCGCAGTGAGATAGAGGCTTGCGCCGAACTTGCACCATTGCATAACCCTGCTAACTTGAAAGGTATTGATGCCATAAGTGAGATTTTGCCCAAAGTACCGCAAGTGGCTGTCTTTGATACCGCTTTTCATCAGACTATGCCCGATGAAGCGTATATGTATGCTATTCCGTACGAACTATACGAGAAATACAAGATTCGTCGTTATGGTTTCCACGGGACATCTCACCGTTATATTTCAGCCCGTGTTTGCGAGTTCTTGCACACAGATGCAAATAATCAGAAGATAGTAACTGCACACATAGGCAATGGTGGCAGTTGCGCAGCCGTGCTTAATGGAAAATCGGTTGATACAAGCATGGGTCTTACACCTGTTGAAGGACTTATGATGGGTACTCGTGCAGGCGACCTTGACCTTGGTGCTGCCACTTTCATTATGGACAAAGAACATCTGTCAACCGCTCAGTTCAACAACCTTGTCAACAAGCAGTCCGGTCTTGCAGGTGTGTCGGGTGTAAGCAGCGACGCTCGCGACATTGATGCTGCCGTTCGTGCAGGCAACAAACGCGCCGACCTTGCAAGACGAATGTTTATCTACCGTGTCGTAAAATATATCGGAGCATACGCTGCGGCAATGAACGGCGTTGATACTCTGGTTTTTGCCGGTGGTATAGGCGAGAACGACCCGTATATCCGTCAGCAGATTTGCAGTCGTTTGACCTACCTTGGTGTTCGTATCGACGAGCAGAAAAATGCAGGTTCAAGAGGTGAGGAGATAGAGATTTCTACACCCGAAAGCAAAGTGCGTGTGTGCGTTATACCTACCGATGAGGAACTGATGATTGCAACCGACACGCTTGCACTTATTTAATATATTTGCCTGTTTAATAAATCACTAAAAAAATTAACCAAATGTCAAAAAAACATTTCCTAACATCAGCAGCCGTAGTGTTGCTGATGTTGGCATTTTCAGTAATGCCGGTAAAAGCCCAATTTTCAGAAATATTCCGTCAAGCCCACAAGACTGTAAGTGCCCTCAACGATACAGAGGCTTGTCATAAAGGGCAGGATGCAGGCAAGGCTCTCAAGAGTATTCAGAGAAAATACAGAAAAAACAAATCTCTCAACACTACCGATGAGGCTGTGTTGAAAGATATGATAAGACTTGTAGAGGCTTGTTCGGACTTGAATGCCAACTTGTCGGCAGCATCGTATTGGCGGGATTTCGGTGCAGGACTTGTGTATTCCTCAGGCGGACTTGTAAGTACCAACAATCAAGGTTCTGTCATAAAAGACCTTGGCGATATGTCTGCTGATGTGAGTGTTCAGAAACTCAGTGAGGCAGACGAGGAAACGGTGAATGAATTAGCCGATAATATAGAATCACTATTGCGCAAACTCGGCAGATAACTTGTTTATTTCACAAGTTCTCCTATTTCACCGAATATACTGCCACAGAAGAGATCCATAAGACGAGTCTCTTGTGAGATATTTCCCCAACCTTTTGCGTAATCAACACCGAAAGTTGCGAGTTTCTTGCCCGTTTTTATTTCAATGAGTTCGACGGTTCCTTTGAGTATTGCTCCGCCGTTTTTCACATTCATCCCGAATTGTGAGGCAACACCATTTCCCATGTCAATAAGTTCGACTCTTACGACGAACTTGTATTTTGCCGACTTGGGGTCAACATATATGGTATGGCTTGACATTTTCTTTTGTAAGTCGGCTGAACTGCTTTTATAATTTTTCCATTCGTCCGGAGTCACTGTTATCTGCAAGCCGTTTTTATTCTTTTTATTGAAACACGGGCGAGCAGGATATTTCTCCCAAGCGCATGCCAAAGCGATATTATGTTTCACTTTTGGCCAGTCATATACCCAATCCTGACCTTGAGACTTGTTGTAGGCATCAACCGAGCCGAAGTCCTTGTCAATCTTGTTTTTTCTGCCAAACTCAACTACTTTGGCTTTTGACCAATCGGTCTCTACATAGGCATATTCACCTGCTTTTTTCAGTATACTAATATCGCCTGAGAGAAGTGTTACCTGTGCTTGGAGATGTACCAAGTAAATGAAAGCAAAAGTAAAAAATACAACAAACTTTTTCATACAAACAAAAAATTAAAGGTTATTCGTGTGCAAAGATACATAATTGTTAGTTATTTTGCAAATTAAAACAAAAATCCTTCCCCTAAAAAGGAGAAGGACTTTGTCGGGATGACAAGATTTGAACTTGCGACCTCCGGTCCCCCAGACCGTTGCGCTACCGGACTGCGCCACATCCCGTCGTCAGAATTTATTCCGACACAGAATTTTGCTATCGCAAAAATTAAGTCTCCATAAATTCTTCCTCTTGCTCAAAAACAAGTTTTTTCGCATTCTTTTTTTTGAATTTATTCCGACACAGAATTTTGCTATCGCAAAATTTAAGTCTCCATAAATTCTTCCTTTTGCTCAAAAACAAGTTTTTTCGCATTCTTTTTTTTGAATTTATTCCGACACAGAATTTTGCTATCGCAAAATTTAAGTCTACATAAATTCTTCC
>JAFVAX010000056.1 GCA_017480285.1 Paludibacteraceae bacterium
ATGGGCGTAGAGGTGTCAGTCCCGTCGGCCATATTCCTGAGCCTCATAGCCACATTTGCGGCATGCGGCACATCGGGGATAGCCGGAGGCTCGCTACTACTCATCCCTCTGGCTTGCTCATTCTTCGGTATAGGCAATGACGTGGCAATGCAGGCTGTGGCGGTGGGCTTTATCATAGGAGTGGTGCAGGACTCGGTAGAGACGGCGCTGAATAGTAGTAGCGACGTATTCTTCACCGCTGTGGCAGAACAGTATCACATACAGAAAAAACGTAACTTAAAACATTAGATTGATATTTTCAATTTTTATTGTATATTTGTACGCACAAATTCAGATTAAACATGAATGCAAATTATACAGAGCAAATTATTAGTGAGATTGTAGCTAAGCAACGCAAGTTTTTCCGTACAGGCACAACTCTGCCGATTGACTGGCGCATTGAGCAACTAAAGCGACTCAAAGCAGCGGTTATAGCACATGCCGATGAGTTTACTGCAGCTCTTGCCGAAGACCTCGGACGCAGCGAAGTAGAAGCCTATCTCTGCGATGTAGGACCTATAATCGTGGAAATCAACGAAATGCTCAGCGGACTGCGCCGTTGGGCACGACCTGAACGACATTGGAACGGATGGATGTGTTTCCCGAGTCTTATAACCAAGGTTTACAAGATGCCCTATGGCGTATCGTTGGTTATCAGTCCTTTTAATTTTCCAATACTGTTGACTATCGGTGTGGTAGCAGCTGCTATGAGCGGTGGTAATACGGTGGTTATCAAGTCAAGCTCTAAATCTGCTGCATGTACGGCAGTGCTGAAACGTTTTTTTGCCGAGGTCTTTCCGCCTGAATACGTAACGCTTATTGATGGCGGCCATGATGTGGCGGATATGTGTCTTGCTCAGCGGTTCGATAAGATATTCTATACCGGTTCGCCTGCTGTGGGTAAGCATGTGCTTGCCGCCGCTGCAGATAATCTCACACCGGTGGCACTCGAACTTGGCGGCGAGACCGGCAACTGGTGCGTCATTCGCCGTGATGCCGACCTGCGTGATGCTGCGCGCAAGATAGCGTTCTTCAAACTTACCAATGCAGGGCAGATATGCATCAATATCAACCAGATAGCCGTGGCTGAGGATGTCGCTGATGTGTTCTTGGAAGAGCTTAAAAAAGAGTTTATTCGTCAGATCGGCGAGCATGCTGAGAATAATCCAGAATACCCCAAGCTGATTACCGAAGCGGCATACGACAAATGTGCACGTTGGGCTGACCAATACCGCGAACGTATTATCTTTGGCGGAGTAGGAGTCCGAGAGACTCGTCGTTATGCCCCTACAATAATATATCCAGTCGGTATAGACGAGTCGATAGTGCAGCACGAACTTTTCTGTCCTCTATTGCCTATAGTGCCTTACAAAGACTCTGAAGTAGATGCTCTGATGGATGTTATAGCCGAGCGTGAGCATCCGTTGGCTATGTATGTGTTTACCAAAGATATGCGTTGGGCTGACCGTGTGATGCAGACACAACAGTTTGGCGGCGGGTGTATCAATGAGGTTTGTATCCACATGATGGTCAAAGGTGTACCGTTCAATGGCACCGGTCATTCCGGCATGGGAGCCTACCATGGCGAATGGGGTTTCCGCGAGTTCACCCACCCGCAGACCGTACTTAAAGGCAGCACGCACTTCAATCTGCCATTGCGCGAACACCCATATTCCGGCGAGACAGGCAAGAAAAAAATGCGATTGCTCAAACTGTTTGAACGGTAACGTTAGCCAAATAGCAAAAAGAAGTATATCCCCAAACCATAATCCTCAAAAAAACAACAATACCTCATGCCCGCATCACAATTCAAACGTTACATCTGGCTTGTTGACACTATACGTTCTGCAGGCCGTATCTCACGTCAGGACATTGACCGTCGTTGGGCTAACTCTTCACTCAACGATACCAAAGAAGTTTCGCTTAGTTATTGGCGAACCGCAACGAGGGCATTTCTTCTTGTTCATTATGACTAATTTTAGATTTTCAATTAGCCATAAAGAGAGTCATAATCAGCGATTAAACCATACTTCAGCCTGCAAAATGACCTATTGACACTATATCAACTTTTTTTAGCCTGCAATTTGACCTATACGCCAGAATCTTTTTCATAAAATTTATTTTTCTGCAAAGATAATTATTTTTACTGCCAAAAGTTATCAGTATGTAAAAAAATATGATTTTTTTCACAATTATACAAAAAAATCGTATCTTTGTGTATAAATAAGAAAAAAAAATGAAGACAAATAAAATTTTATTTCGAACTATCGGCATCTTAACTTGTGTCATCCTTGTTTGTCTGCTTGCTCTTGCCGGCTTTGCTTACCACCTTTTTTCAGACCAGATAAAAGCCGTGCAGTCAATAAAAGAAGTAACCGACGAACTCTACGAGATGACCTACTATGGCGACTATGGCATAGATGCTTTTCTGGAACAAGGGGGCATCCGCTCTGATGCTGAACTGCAACCATTCTTGCAAAAAGTCCTCTCTCACGGACTTATTCCCGTCAACACCCCGCAACCCGAAATACCCGACATTGGTTGCAGTACGCTCGTAGCACCTATAAAAGGCACCAGCGGCTACTTGTTCGGCAGAAACTTCGACTGGGCAAAAAAAGGCAACACAATCATTATCAGGACATACCCCAAAAACGGCTATGCCTCAGTATCAACTTCTAATCTCGATTTTCTTAATATGCCCCTGTCGCTCGAAAGCGATAACATTATTGAAAAAATGCCTGTAATAGCCGCTATATATGTGGCTCTTGACGGTATAAATGAAAAAGGACTTATGGTGGCCGACTTGTTTGCCGGTGATAAGGAAAAGACGGCACAAGAGCGTGGAAATCTTGCCGTTACCACTACAACAGCCATCCGTCTGCTCTTAGACCTTGCCGCCACAACCGATGAAGCAATCAGTTTGCTCGCCTCTTGGGATATGCACTCATCTATCTATTGGGCACACCATTTAGCGATAGCCGACAAAACAGGTTATAGCGTTGTAGTGGAATGGATCGACAATGAGATGATTGTAACTCCCACACCGGCTGTCACGAACCATTATCTCACACCATTACGACCACATGTAGGTATCGGGCAAACAGAAGCACGGCGAGACACACTCTGTGCAAGACTGGAGGCAATACCGGAGATGCAAACCTCGGCTATGAAGCAACTACTTCAAGATGTGGCATTTGAAGACTATACAGGCTGGTCGGTCATTTTTAATACCACAGAACTCAATGCCACTTACTATTTTCGCACCGACTTCACAAAAGCATATATCTACCCTATCTATGGACATACTTACATCCCCGCTTGCGGAAAAGGGTACGCAAATGTCCCCGCTTGCGAGTCCATCAGCTCAAATTAGTAAGTTTGTCAAAACACAATATCTTAAATCAATGGATCACCTTCCTCATAACCCTGCCATTCTCGTTTCTGCTGTCAATATGTTGCTTCGCGATGAAGAGTTTGACACACTCGAAGCACTGTGCTACAACTTCAACACCGAACCTGAAAAACTAAAACAATATCTGCTAAAAAGCGGTTATCAGTACGATGAAAAACAGATGCAGTTCAAAGTGATATAACCCATGAAAAAACAAATTGTTGATATTGCATATTGTTTCTTGCACCAGAAGTTGCAAGTCTATGCTCATTCTGCGTTAGAATGGCAACGCGACGATATCGAAATGGCTGTTGCTGACTTTGTCAGTCAGATGAATAGTGATTTATATAAGGTACTTGCAGGAGAAACGCCTGATTTTCTGCAGACCCACTCACGCTTCGAAACGGACTTGAAACATGCAGTCCTCATCCTGAACTTGTTTCAGGATCTCAGTCCTCATCCTGAACGCTTGCAATGAGAGAAAGTTTTCAAAATTAAACTTTTATCCCCTAAAATTCGCTTATTCGCTTATTTTTGAGTATCTTTGCACGCTTTTTGTGTAGTTGCGAATATTTATTCTTACTATGTGCAAATACCGAATATAACAGGCAACTACCGAACTCTTGTGCACCCTCGTGCAGATAAGTCGAAAGAGGAACAGTAGAAACGCACTCGCGACCATATACTTGGAACACAGTCGTCCACGCCCGCAAAGAAACTCCTCGCCGCCTTTCAAGACAAACTTGCATCGCTTACTTTTCTTGATCAGGTTTGCGGCAGCAGCAATTTCCTGACAGAAACTTTCCTCTCTTTGCGCCGATTGGAAAACGAGGTTATACAAGCCATGTACGGTGGCAATCGTCAAATAGGCTTCGAAGGCACAATAAAGGTCAATATCTCGCAGTTCTACGGCATAGAGATTAACGACTTCGCTTGTACCGTTGCAAAGACGGCACTATGAATAGCTGAGAGTCAGATGTTAAAAGAGACATCTCACATTGTGGGCGTTGATTTGAATTTCCTGCCGCTGAAAACAAATGCTTATATCCACGAGGGCAATGCTCTTAGGATGGATTGGGCAGAGGTTATTGCCCCCGACAAACTCAACTACATTATGGGTAATCCTCCGTTTGTCGGAGCAAGTATGATGTCTGCTGAGCAAAAAGAAGAGGCTGTGGCTATCTTTGGCAAAGTAAAACTTTCAAACAGTATTGACTATGTAGGCGCATGGTATCATTTGGTTGCCAAGATGATTAGTCAGATTTCACAAATCAAAGCGACACTTCATCATTATCCCCAACATAACCTTCTCTCGGATTGCCACCGCTCGCAACTAATAGCCCGATATATATCTGAGAACACGAATGTTTGCCATCCTTTGAAAAACCACATTTGCGTATCACATCCTCACTTGCCGCCTCAAAATACAAGGTCGTCATATTATAGAAACATGTATCTATCTGACATCCTACTGCTTGCTTGGTATGTGCGAAACTGATTTGTTCTACTTGAGTTTTAATATCTGATGCTTCTTTTCTCTTTCCTTTCTTATCTTGTGTCTCATCTTCGTCCTAATCTTTTGTTTTACGGTAGCACAGATTATCCAAAACCTATATATCCTATCTTCAGTATAGCTCTGATGAAGGTATCGAGCCAAATAATCAACAGTTTTGAGCTTGCTGCCGGGATTGTATAGCCGACAAATCACCAAATGACGGAACATCTCGTTCTTAATGGCATTATAGCCAATCCTATCATACAACTTACCAAAGATCAGTTTCGGACCAATAACTTGTATCTGAGAGTTGTTAAGGCTATGCAGAAAGTCGTGCAGATGCTGCTCTTCATGGTCTATAAACGGTAACTCCGGTTTGGTATGGGCAACTATATAATCCTCTGCCTGCTTAATCAGTCTTTGGATGGTCGTTGCATCCTTACTTTAACCAAATTTTATGACCACCCGCTGCCGCCATTTAAATTACTTTTTTTCTGAAAATGACATTTCAAGATTTCAATAGAGCATACTCACAAGACCGCATAAGTCGCTATCTTACTACTTGCAACGGTGATAAAAGTAAGGCCATGTTGCTGTATAAATACAATTTACGCCTATCGCAAGAGATATTTACTATCGTTACTTGTCTTGAAGTCGTGTTGCGCAACGCTATCGACCGCCAACTGACTACCACATTGGGTAATGACTGGCTGAAAGATTCAGTTGATACGGGTGGTATCTTTGATAGTCCACGCTGTCAGGATTCCGCACAGATAATACGCAAAGCAAATCGCAAAGTACTTGCTTTGGGTACTTATCAGCACTCTAAATTAGTGTCATCGATTGACTTTGGAACATGGAAATACATGTTTGGCAGTTTTCAATATCGTGTTACAGGCAGAACTTTATTGCAGATTTTCCATAATCGCCCTCAATCATCTGCTGCGATGCAGTATAATAACACATATATATTCAATGAATTAGACAAAGCCAATACTTTGCGAAATCGTGTGGCACACAATGAACCGATAATTTTTACACATTCTAATCCACAAGCCGATACAACCTATATTCTCAATGAATACATTAAGATACTTACTTTGCTTACATGGTTAGGTTATGCCCCACACGCAATGTTCTATGGTCTTGACCTTGTACAGCAGATATGTGATAAAATCAACAAACTATAATAAACTACCTATGACC
The DNA here is from genome assembly GCA_017480285.1 of Paludibacteraceae bacterium. GTDB lineage: Bacteria > Bacteroidota > Bacteroidia > Bacteroidales > Paludibacteraceae > Colicola. The sequence goes on from JAFVAX010000056.1 coordinate 6,132, forward strand.
AATGCGCAGTAAGAATGCAATAATATAAGATAAAATAATATAGACCAACTTACTTGCAGGTCCATTACTTCCAACTATTACCATCTCATTCCAACTACACATGAAACATCACTTGCCAACTAAAATAGTACATTTAGTTGGAAATTTTACATTTTTATTTGATAATTTGAGAAAAAAGCAGTAACTTTATAGTGAATTTTATTATCAAGATAAAATTCAACATATAATATTGTTTAACTAAAGTATTGGAATCATGAAAAAAAGTATATTATTAAACATTTTCGTAATGTTTTGCGTCTGCCTATTTGTTTCATGCAAATCATCAGAAAAAAATCCTCCAGTTTCTGTTTCTGCAACAGAAAATATACATGGCAGAATAATAAATGAGAATAATGACCCTATAGAAGGTATTCATGTTATCCTCTATACTGATGAAGCACTTACTAATGTGTATTTAGACGGAATTATATGTGAAATATATTCAGATAAAGACGGAAATTTTTCCGTAACGGCAGCAAGTGAGTATAGAAAAGGCTTAGAAAAAAAAGATCTTTATGTTCAAGTCATGGATCCTAATGGGAAGTATCAAGAAACCACATCAAAAGTTATAATGGAATACGATAGAGAGTCTGCTATCGGTAATGGTTACGTTATAATTGTAATGCGCATGTCAAAATAAAAATCAAATTTTTCCGCAAACCATATCCGAAACAAGTCCGCATTTTGTGGGCTTGTTTCTTTATGTAGATATGACAACTTGCATTTTCAACATTCGCTTTGCTCATATTGCAAAATGACGCTTCGGCGAGTTGCCACTTTTTAGATAGTTCCCTTTAGGGATAAGAAATGCAAGCATTTACTCGCCTTGCAGCCATTTTGGGCATAATTACGCCCAACAACCAGCCACAAAAAGCACTAATTTTGCACCGTCAATCGCGAAAGACAACAATAGCGTTTATGTGCAGGGCATTTATGCACTGCCTGTAAGCAAGTATTAACCCTTAAAAACCTTAACACTCATGTCTTTACTAAAACTCGAAACGCCCTTCACATCATTCAGGGGCAAAATCTGCAAACACACGCAGATAATCTACAAAGAGATGTACGGCACCAAGTTCACATCGCAAATATGCCACCCGAGAGCAACGCCGTACACCACCGCCGAGATTGCACGACAAACCAAGTTCAAGCAAGCAGCAGAAGCAACAAAAAAAATTCTTGCCGCCCCTGAACAACGAGCAACATCCGTCGAAGCATTCAAAGCACAAAAAAATACCGCACACTTTGGGGATTCATACAAGCCCAAGAGTATGCCAAACTCTAAACATTAACCCAACGCAATAGGTTAAACTCTCGGCATACATGCCGAGCCTAAACCTCAACTATAATCACTCCTTAAATCACGCCAAATAACTGCAATCCCCCTAAGGTTTCCCAATTCAATCCCGCCAAACCTTTCTTCCATTGTGTCAGATTTAATCCGACATCGAACAATCACCGAACCGATGAACATCAGTTTGGACCAACCAACCCCGATGCCACTGACTCGCAAGAACTCAAAATCGTTCCTGCTTGGCTTGATGAAGTCATCAACGAAAATAAAGGCGTAAAGCGTCTGTGTATCTTCCTTGACTGTCCCGATATGCAAATCAATGACGGACAGAACGATGACGAAGATACATCATACGACCCCGAAGCCAACAAAGAACAGTTGATGACGGAGTTTAACTCTATGCCGTGCTACTATGCAGCACACGACAATGCAGATGAAAAACAGGAGTTTTTCGATAAGATATATGTGGCTTTTTGGAAACGTAATTGTAACGGAGTGTACAATTACACGGACGAAGACTACAACGATTTCGCACGATGTCGTTCCCTGTTAGGGACAGCGTGGAAATCGACCTCGATTGGACGGTCTATCAGAATAACGACTTTACCTTGCGTATAGCACAAGGTCAAGACGGAGTAAATTCTATGTATGGTATTCCGCAGATAGACCCCACTCGCAAATATACTATCAAGTTCCTTGCTGATAGTATTCCCAACCCACGAGCCGTTTTCTATATCCATGGACGAAAGTATGTCTGTGAGAAACTCACAGCCACCTTCACCGAAAACGGCATGTCCCAACTCATCAAAGGAGAGTTCTATACGATGATAGACTGATAAGCAGCACCCGACTTAAAAGTCAGGTGCTTTCTCATTAAGGCGATTGATAAGGTTAGTATCAATGTGGTTGGCATATCTTGTTGTCATCTTCAAGTCGCTATGTCCGGCGGCTTGCATAACATCAAGGTCGGCTACACCGGCTCGCAACATACCATTGATACCACTATCACGAAGTGAGTAGAGTTGATATTCCTTTGGCAGTCCTAAATCGTTCCTCATCTTAGTCCATACCAAAGTGAACGAGTGCGAACTCATAGGAGTGCGCCCACATTTCCAAACCTTGTCGGCAAACAGATAGTCATCGCTATTCGCACCCTCTATATGTTTGCGCAGGAGTGTTTCCAAATCCTCATCAATACGACTATTTCTGCTCTTGTGATTTTTCGTTGAATCAGAAGGCAACTCAATGCAATGTTTCTCAAAGTTGATCATACTGACTTTGAGCCGTGATATTTCTATAGGTCTGATGAGAGAAGTGAACACCAAACGGCAAATAATCTCGGATTGCGGATTGTTTTGCCGGAAATAACTCAATACCTGCTGCCGTGCATCTGCAGGTATTATTGTGCGCTGTTTCTGCTGTTCCCTTTTGATTTGAATTTTCTCAAAAGGATTGCTTTCGCAATAGCAGTGGCTTAATGCCCAATTAAACACCGCACGACCGATTTTGAGGTTATTATTATATGTACGAGGAGAAACATGGTCATCGTTGATACGATTTCTATTGCGTTTCTCATCGTTTGAGTTGTTACCCTCAAATACATAATCAAGATACTCATTGGCAAGTCGCTGACTGAAATCACCGCAGGCAATAGCGGCATGGTACTTATTTACCCAAGCCTTTAAGTTATTGCAGAAACTGCTATAACTTCTCATAGTGCCTGCTGACAGCTCCTTGCCTTTAATCCGGATAAAGTCGCTCAATACATCAACTAAATAAGGTGATGTAGGCGCAGACGGAGTATCTTGCTCTTGCGGATGCGGTTCAGGCAGGTCTGCCGGAACGCTGCACTCTAAAGAAATAGGAATAGCAGTTTCAACTTCCTTAACTGCTGTAACCATGTACTTAGGCTGTCCTTCGTACAAGGTGAAAGGCGACCAACCCTCTACCAACTTGCAGTTGATTTCGATAATCATCTGCGTTGCCATAGAGCGGAACTCCGCAAAAGTCCGAGCCTTCTTGCGAAGCATATTTACTTTGATACGCTTTCTTTCTAATGAGTGAACCTCATTATTGTAGGCATAGTATTCTATATGCCAACCATTAGAATTTTGCTTTAACACCGCAGGTAAGAATTTTCGCGATGTCAAGATTTTTTGCTCGTTGTCAGACATTTTTTTTCTCTCCCATTTTTACGATGTAAAAGTGGGAGAAAATTCAATATCATCAAGCCACGTTAAAAAAAACTTTTGGCTCGATTTTGGCTCGATTTTGGCTCGTTTCGTAAAATCGGTTCGAGTCGTCATATTTTAAGGTGTTTTCACGCGAAGCGAAAAAATCCACAACTCATTGATTTATAAAACGAAACAAGGAGAATTTTGTTTCCAAAATTCTCCTTGGCGGTGCGGACGAGACTCGAACTCGCGACCTACGGCGTGACAGGCCGGTATTCTAACCAACTGAACTACCGCACCATAAACTGCAATCTTTTCAGTTATAACCCCGTAAAAAACATTTACACACTTATAACCATAATTGCAACTTTGCGATTAAATACTTAAAAGAACACTCTTTTTCTTAATTGCGGTGCAAAGATACAACATTTTTTTCAATTCTCCAAATTTATTTTATATTTTTTTGAAAATTTTGAAAAAAAAGTCATTTTCTATCCAAAAACCACTACTTCACCCTTAAAAAGATGCAACAAAGAAATAACACCACTACCCCACTCTACAAAAAGATGCAAAAAATGAATCATTACATTGATATCAAAAAAAAGAATCGTTTGTAGCTTACTCGAGAAAAACTCCTAAAAAACAGGATTTGAGGTGGCTTGAACCTTTGTAATCTACCCGAATGTCTGAAAGACATAGTAGCCCGCCATTAGTTCACTCACTTAGCCTCGGTTAAAATAAAAATGTAGAGTTTTCCGGTCTCTGTACAAACGATCCTTATTTCAATACGATTTTGGCTAAAAGCCAAGAGTATTACTTAAACAGTTTCACCAAGTTAGTAACGCTATTTGCAGCAGTAGCAACACTGTTGACTGTTTCAGTTGCTTGTGTTGTTCCTGTTTGAACGGCTGTGGCTGCTTGTTGCAGGCTACTTGTATCAACAGTATTGGCAAGGCTGGTCAAACCGCTGAGAACAGAAGTAGAGTTGTTGGTTGTTACCAAATTGCTTGAGCCAAGCACTAATCCTTCAGTAAAATTCTTCAGATAGGTCTTATCTGACTTGTTGTTTTTAAGTTCTGAGCAGCTGTTAACCAATGTCAGCATATTCAGGATGTTGGTAATGTTTTTGGTGTCAATCTTGCCGTCTGCCTTATATTGTGTGTAAAGGCTACGGAGAGCAGTACCTGCTGTTTTGCCTTGTGTTGTACCTGCAGGCTCGCTTGACTGACCTGAAAGAGCATTCAAAATACCTGAAAATTGTGCGTTGGCATTTACATTACCGCCAAACAAAAGAATAACAGCAACTGCTATTGTTCCCAAGAAAAGATTAAACTTTTTCATACCAAAAATTTTTATATTTTAAGTTTGTTTAACTTCAAATCCTATTACAAAGATAATATTTTTTTGCTAAAAAAACAAAAAAAAATGAAAATATCACAACTTTCATTTCTTTTTGACAACTTCGACAGAGTATGTTATTCCGACTTCAAGATGATGCCACGGCGAGTCTTTTATTCCATATCCATATTTCACAAAAGGATTCAAACTATGTATCTCTTTGTCATTATGTTTTTTACCTCTTACCCGCAACAAGCCCTCGATTTTGGTGCGTACGACCATTGGTAAGTCGCCCTGTTTTTCCCAACCCGCATAACCGGCAAACTCGGTTTTCCATCTAATATACTTTGTTTTGAGTTGCAACAGTATGCCATACATGACAGCATCGTTTTGTCGGGCATTGTCGGTTTGCCAACAAAGGAAGCCGGCACTTGCCGAAAATCGGAGATTGATATCTTTCTTAAAAGAAAATGCTTTGGCTATTGCAGCATCAAAAAAGTAGCCCGGACTATCATAGAACCGCGCATATTGATACTGCCCGCCCGAAGCAGTACGAAGAGCGGCACGAACAGCAATGGCGGGAACATATTTTCGCTCTTTCAAAATAAGTATGTTGGTCGAAACAAACACATCTCCCGCACCGTGCCCTCTTATTTCAGTGGTATCTTGCAAACGGCAAAAGCGCTGTCTTTCAAGCGAATTGAAGTACCACTCTTGCACAGGCATCGAAACGACCAACACCACACGATTGGTAAACAATGGTATCATCGCCTTTGCATTGAGCGTAAAAGTCTTGTCGCTCATATACCCAAAGTCGGCACTTGCAGAAGTACTTATCTCTATACTATTCAGAGTATCAGCCGATAGCACTTCGGGCACGGGAAAAGCATTCGGACCGAAATATGCCGGTGCAATCAGCGAAGGTACAGAAAGCGGAGAAGTAGCAAGCGAAGTTTGCGAAAAACCGCTGAACGGAAACAAAAGAGCAACTCCCAAAAACAGTAAGGGAATTGCTCTTCTTATATCAGAACGACTCTTAGAACGCATTACGCTGGATATTCTCCGGTTTGAACTTATCTTTTGGTTGCAAGTTGGCATCAGCAGGATAACCTACAGGTATGACACAAAGTGGAATAAGATTTTCGGGTATATTGAGTATCGGGCGAAGCACATCCGTACGGAAAGGATGAACTGCAGTCCAAACAGCACCAAGTCCCATTGCGTGAGCTGCAAGCAGGATGTTTTCTGTAGCGGCAGACACATCTTCAACCCACATATCTTGACTAACTGTTACATCTCCACAAGGAACAATGCACACCTGCGCACCATTGGCAACATTTGAATAAGGCAGTTGTTCACCAATTGATTTCAATAGTTCTTTATCGTCAACAACAATAAATTTCCAAGGTTGCAGGTTTCTGCCTGTCGGTGCAGCCATTGCTGCCTTAAGAAGCATCTGTATTTGCTCTTCGGACGGTTTCTGTTCTGTGAACTGACGCACTGAAACGCGAGTCATAATGTTTTCCAAAACAGCACAAGCCTTTTTCTCACATTTGTCTTTTCCACATTCCTTCTTTTCGCCACAAGCCTTGTCTTTATGGCATCTGCCTTGCTCTTTTTTACAGCAGGGTTTTTCGCTCTTTGAGCAACCTTCGCATTTAGCACATTTGTCGCAACCCTCAACACAACCGGGGCATTTGTCGCAACCTTCGGCGCAACCTTCACATTTTTCACATTTCACACAACTCTTGCCGTCTTTCTGACAGCCATCTCCACATTTGTCGCTTTTGCAACAACAACCGCTCAACAAACCAATTGCTAATACGGCTACAAATAACTTTTTCATTTTCTATGGTTTTAATAAACAATTATTTTCTTACCTTTTTGGATATATACACTACCCTTCTGCAGACTGTTTTTATTTACCTTTCGTCCTAAAACATCATACCAATCAGCCTCTGTGTTGCCAATTTCTTCTTGAGGCAGACTTGTTGCAACTTTTTGTGGTGTTGGCAAATCAAGCGAAAGATAAAGGTCGTTGGTAGTATTGGCTAAAGTCGGATTTGAACAATACGAACAATCAGTTAGCAAACTGTTAAGGTTTTGTGGCAGATACATATTGAGCATAGAAGTCAAGCCCGAGCGCAAACCGCTAATCATTATTTGCGTTAGCGGGTTTGTTGAAGACGCATAGTCCTTACCATATCTGCTAACCAAACAAAGTTCAACGAAAGCATCAACCAATTCAGCTTTCAATAAATCAGCATTTTTCAAGTTTTCGTTTGCCTCGCTTGCTACATAGGCAATATGCAACATCGGTTCTTTCAAATAGGTCTTTGAAAGTTCTATCATTTCCTCTTTTGTCTCTGGCAAAGGCAGTCCGCCCGGGATAGTTATCATCTGATTTTTCAGCATCTCTTCAAGTTGTGAGCGCATAGGCCAGAAAGTGTTCACCGCATTCACAATTATCGGGTCGGTATGTTCTGCCAAATGCTTTCTGCCAAAGACTAAAAGGTCATCTTCGTTCTTATCGCTATTGATATATCTTGTATTGACAGTCAGGTTGTTACGCTCTTTATTAACAGTTAGCCAACGCCAGCAACTCGGGTATTCAATAGGACTGCCTGTTGATATCTCCACAAGGCTGTCCGCATGCATCGGGTTGAAGTATTTGCTTATGTTGTTTATATGCATGTGTCCTGTCAGCACAACTCTTATCCCATGTTCAAGCATAACGCCGGCTACGCTATCCCCACTCTGAATAGACGCTGAAGAAAAAATAAGACTCTCATTTTCAAAATGTTGAAGCAGTTGATAGTGCATCATAGCAATAACCATCTTTCCGCCTTTGGTAGCTTCGTCGGCACGGTCGCAAATCCATTTGAGTGTTGCATCCGGAAGAACACCCGTTGCCACATCTATACCAAGAAGCATAAGTCCGTCAGCAAGGTCGCAAGCATAGGTAAGCGAAGCAGTATCTATTTGATATTCATCTGCATAACCATATTCTTTATATAGTTGCGCATACTCCTCTTCATTAACCGTTGGAGCAACCGTTTTATTGTCGCCATCGTAGAAGAAACTTGCATTGCTGTTCAAATCGTGGTTGCCGGGTACGACGAACGATGGTATGCCGTTTTCGTGAAGTCTGTCCAAGTAACTAACAAACAGTTCGTGGCTCAAACGCTCACCGTCTTTGGTCATATCGCCCGGGATAAGAACGACATCAGGTTTCAAACGAAGAATAGTATCGACCAATGCCTCTGTAAGTTCTGCACTACGGTCAAGCATTTTTCTATTTGAAGCAAGCATATTGTCGTAGGCAGAACCTACAGACTGTACTAACTCCGGACTCATCACATGGTTGTCGGACATAACGAAGATATGCAAATCGGATTTCTCAAGTGGCAAGTCAGCAACTCGGAAAGATGCTTGCGCATAGTTTTGTCCGTCTTTGGTAACAATAGCGGTATATTTGCCTTGCTCCAGCACATCACCTATATACATAATGCCGTTTTCTTCAACGGCATTGAGATAAGTAGCAAGCGGAACGACCGCTGCATTATGGTACAAGTATATATACGCACCGGCAGGGACTTGACTATATTGAATTTGAACATCTTCGCCAACGGCAAAAACAGATTTTTCAAGCGTTAAAGTTGCCTGACCAAAGGCAAACAAAACGGAAAACAAAGAAACAAAAAGAAGATAGATTTTTTTCATATCGTTTTCGAATTAGTATAAAAATCCAAAGAGCCACAGCGGTATCTGCCTGTTTCTGCCGACAACGAGATTATGAACAGCAGTAAGCCTCAGTGTTGGTTTCAGACTTGCCTGCTCAGCCACATTGAAAGCATACTTGCCATCAACCAAGAACTTGGCATTACTCTCGCTTGCACTGACGATATGCGAACCGTGAAGAGCATTATAAAAGAATGTTTCGCTGATTATCTCAGGCGAATACTGCCTTGAAGAAATGGCATAAAGCAAATTAGTATTTTGCAAATATACAAGTTTTGGCTTCTGCGGGAACGACTTGCCATAGTTGTAAAGCAAATTCAGCAAACGAGCATCTTTCAGATACTTCAAATAGTTCATAACCGTAGCCCGTGAAGTATCTATTTCTTCTGCCAACTGACTGACATTAAGTTTGCAGGGCGCATCGTTGAGCATACGATAGAGCAACTGACGGATACGAGGCAGATAATTAACATCTATCTGTTTGATAATCAAAATATCGACCTCAAGCATCATATTTATTTCGCGAAGCAACTGCTCCAAATACGAAGACGAATTTATGAGGAACGGATAAAAGCCATGGTGCAAATAATCAGGGAAATACCATAGCGGATTAAGCGTCTTGCTTATCTGCGAGGCTATTTGCTCATGATTTTCAAGTATTTCCTGAAGCGCTATAGGTTTGAAGTTTTGTCCGCCCTTGAGATTAAGAAACTCACGAAAACTGAACCCCCGAAGGTTGTACATATCAACGATGTCGCCGATATGTTCGTTGCCTTCCTTCAATCGCATGACGGGCGAAGCGGAGAAAATGATACGCAGTTGCGGAAAACGGTCGTATATGGCCCTGAGGTCTTCTGCCCACTTCGGATATTTGAAAGTCTGGTCAAGCAAAAGAGTATTACCGCCTTGGTCAACAAACTCGGCGGCAAAATCCAAAAGCGAGTGGTTAGAAAAATAGAAATCGTTGAAATTCACATACAGACAACGCTTGGACACGCCAAAATTCTCGCGGGCATACTGAAGCAGGAAAGTTGTTTTTCCGACTCCACGCGAACCTTTGATGGCAATAAGGCGTTTCTTCCAATCTATCTCGTCCATCAAACGACGACGAATAGGGTTTTCCAAACGATGAAGTTGCTTGTGGTAAATCTCAAAAAACGAATCTAACATTGGGACTTTTACTTATAAAAACAAAACTTTATCCAATTTCAATGCAAAAATAAAAATTTTCAAATTAAAATGCAAGTTTTTTTCATATTTTTTACATTTTTTTCATATTTTCTTGCTTTTTTATTGTTTTTATAAAGAAAAAAATGTAACTTTGCAAAACGGAAACTAACAAAACAACAAACTAAAACATAAAACTGACAATGGCTTTTTTTGGTTTATTCGGAAAAGATAAGAAAGAGACGCTTGACAATGGTCTTGAAAAAACAAAAGAGAGTGTGCTTAGCAAACTGTCGCATGCTGTGTTAGGCAAATCCACGGTTGATGACGATGTTCTTGACAATTTGGAAGAAGCACTTGTTACTTCCGATGTAGGTGTTGAGACAACACTTAAAATCATTGACCGTATTCAGGCTCGCGTCAAACGCGACAAATATGTAGGCACAAAGGAACTGCAGAAACTGCTTCGTGAGGAGATTGTAGCCTTACTCAAAGAGAACGATGTTGACGAAGGACGCGATTTCTCCGCTCCACTTCCACATAAGCCGTATGTTATACTTGTAGTCGGGGTGAATGGTGTTGGCAAAACCACCACTATCGGCAAATTGGCATATCAGTACAAGCAGGCGGGTAAGAAGGTGTATCTTGGTGCTGCCGACACTTTCCGTGCAGCCGCCGTTGAGCAATTGTGTATCTGGGGAGAGAGCATAGGTGTGCCTGTTGTGAAACAGCAGATGGGAGCAGACCCTGCGTCCGTCGCTTTCGACACATTGCAATCGGCAAAAGCCAATGACGCAGATGTCGTTATTATTGACACTGCCGGACGCTTGCACAACAAGATCAACCTTATGAACGAACTCACAAAGATACGCAATGTCATGGACAAAGTTGTTGAAGGTGCGCCCCACGATGTTATGCTCGTTCTTGACGGTTCAACAGGTCAAAACGCTTTTGAGCAAGCCAAACAATTCACCAAAGCAACAAAAGTAACATCGCTTGCCATTACGAAACTTGACGGTACGGCTAAAGGTGGTGTGGTTATCGGCATATCCGACCAGTTCCAGATACCGGTGCGTTACATCGGTTTGGGAGAAAAAATGACTGACTTACAGCCCTTCAACAGAGAAGAGTTTGTAAAATCGTTGTTACCTGATTTGTAAGATAAATAATTTGTAAGATAAATACTAAAACTGATAGTCTTGCACATGCAGTCTGTCAAGTTTTATTTGCTCCTGAAGGGCGTTTACAGAAGTAAAACGCCTTTCTTGGCGTATGAATGAAAGTATCTCAAGCGACAGCATACGAGAGTATAAATCTCCGTAGAAATCAAGCACATGAGCCTCTACAAACAAGCGATTGCCCAAATCAAAAGTGGGATTGGAACCTATATTGAGCATAACCTTATAAGTTTTGCCGTCAATAGTCGTTTGTGCGACATAGACACCTGATTGTGGCACAAGTTTATTGGCATCAACTTGCAGATTGGCAGTCGGGAACCCCAACTCATGCCCTACCCCTCTGCCATGTTCAACAGTGCCTGTCAAGACATACGGTCTGCCAAGCATCTTGTTTGCCGGCTCTATATCACCTGCTAACAGAGCCTTACGAATACGAGAGGAACTGACATGCACACCATCAATACAAAAAGGCTCTATCCGAGAAAAACCTATCCCTTCCTGATGGGTTATTTTTTCATATTCTTCCAATTCGGGCATGTCCGAGCCGAAACGACTATTATAGCCTAACACCAAATGCCCTACACCATATTGTTCTTTCAGAAGTTTTACGAACTCAACAGCCCGAAGCGATTGAATTGAAGAAAAATTAAAAGAAACAAACTCCGCAGAACCGGCAAAACTATTCAATAGAGCCTTGCGTTCTGAATTGGTTGTAAGTCGGAAATTATGTTCAGAGAAATCAGGTTGAAGGCAGGTTGCCGGATGCTGCGAGAAAGTAACGACCAACGCATTGCCTTTTCCTGCCTGCTGAAGGACCTTGGTCAACAAATCCTGATGACCAAGATGGACACCATCAAAAAAGCCTATGGTAGCCGTTCTGCTATTCATCTCAAATATCCAAAATGTTTCTCTTTTTCAATAGTAGTCGGAAGTCCATGTCCGGGACAAACAATAGTGTCATCAGGCAGTTCGGAAAGAACGGAAAGAGACTGTATCAACTCAAAATGATTGCCGGTATAGAGGTCATCTCGTCCGATACCTTGCTGAAATAGAGTATCACCTGAGAAAAGTATGTTATCAGACTTAAAATAGTAGCACACACTGCCGGCGGAATGTCCTGGCGTCAGAATAACATCAACACAGAAAGAGCCAAACTTGAGTTGGGCAGTGCTGAATGTTTGGCATTTCAACAACAACTCATGCCCAATGACAAACCCAAAATCTCGGGCTTGTTGTTCTTGCATTTCAAAAAGCGAGAGGTCTTTCTGATATAGAAAAGGTATAACGCCATATTCGCTATATGCAAACCGGCAACCGACAGTATGGTCTAAATGTGCGTGCGTCAAGAGTTGAGCCACAACAGTCCAACCATTGTCCTGTACATAATTTGCAATTCTATCCCATTCACGCTGCGTGCTTGCGCCACAATCAATAAGCAATGCCTCACCTTGAGTATTTGACACAAGGTAAGTACATTCTCTTAACGGGTTGCAGTAGAAAGGAACGACATTGATCATAAAGGCAGATATACAAGTTTCTTTTCCTTAAAATACTCCTCTTTGAACCAATTGCCAACCGACAATACTTCCACTTTCTTTCCAAACGGGTGCAATTCAGAGCCTAAAGAACCGCCCTTAAGGCATATCAAACCATTGGGCAGTGCATTATGCTGATGCGGAGAAATGTTTTTCCTGACAATCTTCACCAGATCCGGCAAAGCCAATGCCGCACGCGATACAATGAAGTCGTATTTTTCTTTCAACTCCTCGGCACGCTTTTGCTCACAAACGACATTGTCAAGACCAACAGACTTTGCTATTTCTGTGGCCACCTTTACTTTTTTACCCACTCCGTCAATGAGATGGAAACGGCAATTAGAGAAAAGTATGGCGAGCGGTATGCCCGGAAAACCACCACCTGTGCCGACATCAAGCACTCGTGTTTCGTCTTGAAAAGGCATAAACTTGGCGATTGCAAGCGAATGAAGAACATGATGCTCATACAGATTGTCAATATCCTTACGAGAGATAACATTTATTTTCTCGTTCCATTCGTGGTACAAGGCATCAAGAGCGGCAAATTGTCGCTCTTGGTGGTCAGTCAAAATAAAATACTTATTTAGTAATTCACAATTCACAATCGTCCTTATTCTGCCATATTAGTAAAGACATTCTGCACATCTTCGTCTTCTTCAATCTTGTCGATAAGTTTCTGTACAGACTCTTTTTGTTCGTCGGTCAATGTCTTATAATCGTTCGGGATACGCACGAACTCGGCAGAGTTAATCTCAAAGCCGTTTTCCTCAAGATACTTCTGTATTTGCGAATACGATGGGAAATCGCCATAGATAACGATATTGCCGTCTTCGTCTTGTCCGAGTTCGTCAACTCCGAAGTCGATAAGTTCAAGTTCAAGTTCGTCAAGATCAATGCCCTCCTTAGGTGCTACAGTAAATACACATTTACGGTCGAAAAGGAACTGCAGACAACCTTGAGTGCCGAGCGAACCGCCATGTTTGGTAAAATACGAGCGGATATTAGCCACTGTACGCATATTATTGTCCGTTGCTGTCTCAACAAAAATAGCAATACCATGTGGTCCGTAACCTTCGTAACTGATTTCTTTGTAGCCTTCCGAAGATTTATCGGTTGCTTTTTTGATAGCACGCTCGATGTTCTCCTTTGGCATGTTTTCTTTCTTACATTGCTGTATAAGCACACGCAAACGGGGGTTCATATCAGGGTCAGCACCGCCCTCACGAGCAGCTATAGTTATTTCCTTTCCGAGTTTGGTGAATGTGCGGGCCATGTGCCCCCAGCGTTTTAGTTTGGTTGCTTTGCGATATTCAAATGCGCGTCCCATAATTTAGTTATATTTTTTGGTTAATAATTATTATTCCAACGATAATGAGTAATCAGGTCTCAAAAATTTTTACAAAAATACAAAAAAATTTGCATTTTCAAAAACTATTTTGTAAATTAGCACAAAATTATAACAAACTTTGGATATTAACCTAAAAAAAATAATTATTATGGCAAAAGTTATTGTAAATTTTGAAAAATTACGCAAAGTAAAGGATAGTCTGCCCAGCGGCAGCATGCAACAGATTGCAGATGAATTAGGCGTATCGGTTGAGGCTGTCCGCAGTTATTTCGGTGGCAAAGCAGAAGACGGTACCGGTTTTCACATGGAGCCCGGTCCAAACGGAGGCTATGTAATGCTTGACGACACCCGCATACTTGAAGTGGCATTAAGACTGCAATGGCTTAACGCTATTTAAGCCGGTTTGGTAAGTTCAAAATTATTTCAACTTATTCTTAAATTTTCAAAAGCTCTAAACAAATCAAGAGCTTCTAAAAATTCAACAAAAAAAATGAAAAAACTCTTTCTATCTTTGTCAATGCTGCTGGTGGCTCTATTGCCGGCACGAGCATTTGAGTTCCCGGGTTTTGAATGGGAAGTAGGTGCAGAAGTTACTTCAAAGTACCTGTGGCGTGGTATGAACCTCGGTGGTTTGGCTTTCCAACCGACTGCTTCTGTAGGTTATGGTGGTGCAAAACTTGAAGTGTGGGCAAACTTAAGTCCTAACGACTACACATTCAAAGAATTTACACCCGAGTTGGATCTTACATTGTCGTACCAACTGAAAGGTATTTGGGTTAGCATCAACCACCAACACTATTTCAACGGCTACAAGTATTTCGATTATAAAGGTGAAACAACCAACCAACTTGAGGTTGGTGCAGGTATTGATTTTCAAGACTTATTCGATAAGATTGGTTTGCGCTTCTCTTGGCAGACCTATGTGGCAGGTGACGACCACTATGAAACAGATAAATTAGATGCCAACGGAAACAAGATTGCCATGCTTGACGAGAATGGCTCAATCGTGCTTGACGAAAATGGCAATACAATGTACGAGACTGAGATGAAGCGCGCTTATTCAACTTATTTTGAAGTTGCGTATAAGTTCGGTTTGCCTCTTGGCTTCAGCCTCACTCCTATTGTAGGTTTCACTCCGAAAAAGAGTATGTACACCTTCTATGAAGGTAATTTTGCTGTAAACAACATTGCACTGCGTGCCGATTTTGACTTTGAGTTTGCTAACCATTTTGCCCTCAATGTGTATGCACAAATGATGATGAATACCTACGGAATGAAGCGCGAAAACTTGTTTATCAATAGTGGCGTTATTCCTTGGGCAAACGACACGCGTTGGAACTTCGCCATCGGCGCAGGAATTTGGATATTCTAATTTATAACGGATATTTTTTAACCTACTAAATACACACAACCATGAAAAGAAACACTAACCCCTTATCGCTTATTGCTTTATTAGCTATAGCGTTGGCATGTAGCAGCCTTATGCTCACAAGTTGCACCAAGCAGGACGGTGGAGAGTATTTCAAACATGAAGGTAAAATTTTTGGTACTACTTTCAATGTTCAGTATCAGGCCACCGAAAATTTAAATGCGGTTGTAGATGAAGTGTTGCAAAAAATTGACAACAGCCTCTCCACCTTCAACCAGCAATCAACTCTCGCTCGCATCAATTCCGGCGAAACAGAGCAAGCCGACGAGTATTTAGTGGAAGTATATAAAATCGCTCACCGCGTTTCAGAACTTTCAAGCGGCGGGTTCGACATCACTGTTGCACCACTCGTCAACGCTTGGGGATTTGGAGTTGATTATGCACAGAACTTCAAAGAGATAGACGAAGATATGATGAACATTATCGGCTACGAGAAACTCACTCTGACTGACGATAATCGTATCATAAAAGCATTTCCTCAAATGCGAATTGACTGTTCTGCCATAGCTAAAGGTTATGCTTGCGACAAAGTGGCACAGGCTCTGCGCGACAAAGGTGTTAAGAACTTGCTTGTTGAGGTCGGCGGAGAAGTCGTTTTCGAAGGCATAAGAGAAAACGGCAAGACTTGGCAAGTGGGCATCAACACACCCAAAGACGACCCAATGTGAATGAACACTGAAATTGAAGATATTGTAACCGGCAAAAAAGTTGCAATAGCAACTTCAGGCTCATACCGACAGTTCTACGAGGAGAACGGTAAACGCTACTCTCACACCATCGACCCGCATACCGGCTATCCTGTCAGTCATAACCTGCTCAGCGCAACCGTCATAGCACCAACCGGAGCCGAAGCTGATGCACTTGCTACTGCCTGCATGGTACTCGGTGTTAAAGACGCTATGGAGATGATCAACAAACTGCCGAATACTGAGGCTTATTTTATTGTTGCTGACGAGAGTAAAACCAAAGAAGTAATGACCGAAGGAATGAAAAAATTCCTTGTCAGATGATAATAAAAAGAACCTCAACAGTGAAGCAGTCTAACTTCCAACAGCGTAGCGCTCCAACTTCCAACAGCGCAAGCGATTTACTATGGATTCCCTCCCTATATTTTGCGGAGGGAGTTCCTTATTTTATAGTAAACAACATTTCCGTTGTTATGCTCTCACAGATGGGAGTGAGCAACGGGCAGATGTCGCTTTTTACCTCGCTCTTGTATCTGCCATGGTTTATCAAACCGCTTTGGAGTCCGTTTGTGGACATTCTGAAACAGAAACGTTGGTGGATACTGTCAATGCAAATGCTTATGGCAGTAGCCTTTGGCTTATTGGCATTCAGCATACCCCACCCCACACTTGAACAAATAAGTTCGGGCAATACACCAATATCTCTCTTTTGGCTTTCGCTCATCTTATTTATTGTTGTGGCTTTTGCATCTGCCACACACGATATAGCAGCCGACGGATACTATATGCTGGCGCTTGATAAAACTCGTCAGGCAGGGTATGTAGGCTTCCGAAGTGTGTTCTACCGTCTGTCAAATGTTTTTTGCAACTCACTGCTAATCTACATTGTAGGCGTATTAGAGAGCCGAAATGTGTCAATTCCCACAGCGTGGAAAATAATCATTTTGGCAATGGCGGGACTATTCGGTATCTTGGCATTATATCATACCTTCACCTTACCGAAAGTGGAAAAAGTAGCGTCAGTAACGGCTACAGCGAAAGAAGTGCTCCGTGAGTTTCTACGCACTATCACCACTTTCTTCAAAACAGCGCATATAGGTCTTGCCATACTCTTTATGTTGCTTTACCGCTTGCCCGAAGCATTTATGCTCAAGCTTGCTCAACCTTTCCTCATAGGTAAGCAAGAAACGGGCGGACTTGCCCTCTCGTTGGAACAATACGGTATCATCTACGGCTTGGCAGGTGTTGTGTGCTTGCTCGTTGGCGGAATAGTCGGTGGCATATACATAGCAAAAAAAGGTCTTAGCCGCTCACTCTGGCCGATGGCTCTGGCGCTGACCGTACCTTGCATAGGATATGTATATCTAAGTGCGTTCCACCCTACAAACTTATATCTTATTGCCGTCATAATAGGTATCGAACAACTTGGCTATGGCTTTGGTTTTACTGCATATATGCTTTATATGATGCATTTTGCTGATGGTGAGTTCAAGACTTCGCACTACGCCATCTGCACGGCATTTATGGCACTCAGTATGATGCTTCCCGGGTTTGTGGCAGGTTATATTCAAGAAGCACTCGGCTACACCCTATTCTTCTGGTTTGTAATGGTTTGTTGTTCAGCCACACTTGTTGTTACATATTTAGTCAGAAAACAGCTATGCAAAGAAGAACAATAATCATACTTCTTCTTTTCTTATCGCTAACATTGTTTTCTCAAGAGCAGAATGACTCTACTTATCTTGACAATAAAACAAATGTAATCGATGCCGATAAGATTAACAAAGGACATAACCGTTCTGTTCTTGATGTGCTCAACGGTCAGTCTGCAGGTTTGAGCATAGGCAATCGCTCTAACAACGAAGCCATGCTTTCTTCTGTCCGTTTGCGTGGAACAACATCGCTTACAGGTGGAAACGAACCATTGGTCATCATTGACGGAGCATACTCTGACCTTCGCACATTAAGCACCATCTATCCTGCTGATATTGCTACATTTAACATCCTTAAAGACGCATCCGAAACAGCACAATACGGTTCACGCGGAGCAGCCGGTGTTATCGAAGTAACAACAAAAGCGTCAATCGAAGGTAAGTTTCACATCATGTACAACGGAGAAGTAGGTTTCTCAAAATCTTACAAGACGCTACAAATGCTTTCTGCCGACAAATACAGAAACTTCCTAACGGCAAACGGCTACGACTTTGTAGATAAACTGTATAATACTGATTTTCAAAATGCTATACTCAGAACGGGTTTTGTGCAGAACCATCATATAGCCTTCGGAGGCGGAGCTAAAAGCACTTCTTATCGTGCCTCTATAGGCTATCAACAGGAAAACGCAATCGTCAAAGGTATTGGCGATAAGACTTTTACCGCAAAGTTGGACATTATTCAAAAAGCCTTTAATAATCTGTTGCAGATAGATTTAGGTGTGTTTGGCAGTTCGCAACTCAAAAACCTCATAGCTGACGAACAGAAGCTATTTTATTCTTCCACCGCCTTCAACCCTACTTTTCCGAAAGAAAAAGTTAATGGTGCATACTTGCAATATACCGACGCAAGCCAAATCAACCACCCCCTCTCACTACTTGATATTGACAAAGACCTCAACAACCTGCATTTCAACACGCACCTGAAACTACACTTTAACCTACCGCTTGGATTTGCTTTAACGGGCTATGCGTCATATTCTTTCAGCGTTTTAGGACAAGCAGAATTTTATCCTACAACAGTTTATAGCCATGGCAAGATAAGCCGTTCGTCAAACCGTTCACAATCATGGCTCACCAACCTTGCTCTTACCTACAAACACGAGTGGAACGGACATACGCTTGACGCTAAAGTTCTTACCGAATGGCAGGAGGAACATTCAAACGGCTTTTATGTAACAACTACAAACCTAAGCAGTAATAACTTCAGCTACAACAACATAGCCGTTGGTAGTACACTTTTGTGGAGCGGTACAGGTTCTACACAAAACATACAAGCCCTGCTTTCTTTTACCGGACGAATGGCATACGACTACAAAAACCGCTATTCACTGACTCTCACACTTCGCACTGACGCATCGTCGCTTGTCGGCAAAAGTCATAGATGGGGACTTTTCCCATCGGCTTCGGCTTCTTGGAACATCAAAAATGAGAGTTTCTTGAAAGAGGTCAAATGGCTGTCAGCCTTGAAGATACAAGCCAACATAGGTCGGACAGGAAATCTTGGTGGCATAACGGCTTATCAAACCAAGCAACTGTACGAACCTATCGGCATTGTGGAGCACAACAGCGTACCAACCGTAGTTATGGGTATCACTCACAATGCCAACGAAGACCTCCGACGAGAGATTTCACTTAACGCCGGTTGCGGAATGCAAATAGGCTTCATAAAGCAACGATTCGTGCTTTCCTTCGACTATTATCATACACATATCTCTGATATGCTCTATTCATACAAAGTACCCGAACCGCCATTTGTATATAATCGTCTGCTTGCCAACCTCGGCAAAATGGAAAACGAAGGTATTGAAATGGGCATCGCTTGCGCTATCGTGGAGAAAAAAGACTGGAACTTCAATCTTAATGTCAATCTGGCATGGCAGAGAAACAAACTGCTCTCACTTAGCGGTACATACAAGGGATATAATCTTACCACACCCGATGTACAAGGCATTGCCGCAATGAACGGAGCCGGTATGCACGGAGGCAACGATGTTACCTATCAAATTATCGGACAACCGCTTGGAGTATTCTATCTGCCACACTGCAACGGACTCAAAAAAGCAACAGACGGCACCTATTCATACGACATTACAGACGACAAATATATCGCCGGACAAGCTATGCCCAAAGTTATGATGGGGGCAAACATAAGCCTAAGATATAAATGGCTTGATCTGAGCATACAAATAAACGGTGCCTTCGGTCATAAGATTTACAATGGTACTGCCCTTGCTTACAACAATTTAGGCAACCTTCCCTTCTATAATGTGCTCGACAAAGCCACTGAAAAGAACATCAACGATCAGGTTGTCAGCGACTACTACCTTGAGCGTGGCGACTACGCCAACATCGACTATCTCACACTTGGTTTTAATGTCCCGCTGAAAGAGAACTCAAAAGTAAGACAAATACGAATGTCCTTATCTGTTAATAATCTATGCACACTGACAAGTTATTCAGGTCTGACTCCTCTTGTCAACAGTTCGGTCATGAACTCTACACTCGGTCTTGACGATAAACGCAGTTATCCGCTATACAGAACTTATACTTTCGCTTTCAGTATTATTCTCTAACAAAAACTATCAATGAAAAGATTTCTATTATATATTATCGTCTTGTTGCTCGCCTCGTGTTCTGTTTTTAACGAAAAATCAGAGATGGCACTAACAGAGGACAAGATACTGACCGACTCAGTTGCCCTTGAGCGCAACCTTGTGCTTGCTATATACACCAAACTTGGTGGTAGTCGTTCCGGCGAAGGCCTTCAAGGCACCGACCGTGGCATCTACGACCTTAACACTTTCACTACCAACGAAGCCATCATCCCGACACGGGGAGGAGACTGGTACGACTCAGGTATCTGGCAACAACTGTTCACCCACACTTGGGACGCTGGCCACGAAGCCGTTGAAAATGCTTGGAACTACCTATACGAGCAGATAGCCAACACAAACCGTTCGATTGACCTGCTTGAAAAATACAAAAACACAATAAGCACTCCAACATACAACCGACACCTTGCCGAACTTAAATGCCTCAGAGCTTTGTTTTATTACTATCTGCTTGATCTGTTCGGGAATGTACCAATAGTCAGAAGCAGTACGGTTGATTTTGCTGATATTGCCCAATCGTCGCGCGCAGATGTGTTTCAGTTTGTTGTTAGCGAGTTGGAAACAAATGTGCAGTATTTAGCCTTGCAACGAAGCAACCATCCCGGGAATTATTATGGCAGGATAACACAACCCGTCGTTTGGTTTATTCTTGCCAAACTGTGGCTCAATGCACCTATTTACACAGGAACAACCGATTATCGAAAAGTAATTGACAACACATCAAAACTTACAGACTTCGGTTATAGACTTGAGAAAGACTACTCCGCCTGTTTCTCTGTTCATAACGAGTTTTCAACGGAGAACATATTCACTATTCCGATGAACTCTTCTTTGTACTCAAATCTGTTTACAATACAGTTCCGCTCACTACATTACCAACACGCTGCCGCTTTAGGTTATAGTGGTGAGAACGGACCTTGTGCTACATTAGAGACCAACGAAGTTTTCGGCTATAAAACCAAATCTCTTGACAACCGTTATGCACTGAATTTCTTCTACGACACCGTGTATGTCGAAAGTTCTCAACTACTATTATCAAATGGTAAGCCACTCGTTTATTATCCCTTGGAAGTAGATTTAGACCTGACCGGTTCTGACTATATGATTACAGCCGGTGCAAGGATGAACAAATATGCATACGACCCCACTGCCCTTTCCGATGGCAAACTGCGAGAAAACGACATCGTTCTTTTCCGCTATGCCGATGCCTTGCTTATGCAGGCAGAAGCCAAAGTCAGGATGGGCTTAAGCGGACAGGATGAGTTGGACGAGATAACAAATAGAGCCGGTATGCCTTCTTGCCAAGCAACACTTGAAAACATCTATCGCGAACGCTGGCGAGAACTAATGTGGGAAGGCTGGCATCGACAAGACATGATACGATTTAATCTCTATCAACAACCTTACGCCTGCCATCAAGAAACAGATTTTGAAGCCGACCAACATACCAACATCTTTCCAATCCCCGCCCCCGTCATAACTTCAACTAAACTTACCCAAAATAAAGGATATTAAATTTGTTATTCTGTAATACCTTAACCATTATGAAAACTCAAATCTTCTCTATTTTGAGTCTGTTGCTTATAGCAACACGACTCTTTGCACAAGTTGAAATGCAGGTGCAAACTATTTCCGTACAACAGGAAATACCAGCAATTATAAAGGGCAAAGACATTAGTTTTTTTGCCTATAATGGCAACAGTTTCATTGCTTCTGCTACAAATAAAAAAGGTCATTCTAACCTTTTTTTACTTAATCAAGACTTCACAACAAAATTATTTCCTTTACCCGACGATTATAAAAAATCACAAAGTGGCTATATCTGCAAGTTTGGTAATGAGCATCTCATTTATATCAACAACAAGGGCAATTTGGAATTAGCCACAACAAACGACAATCTACAGATTTCCAAGAAAGTAAATGCAGGCAAAGCCCCTATTAGCATATACCTATTTTATAAAGATGACAGCACAACTATTCTGCTCTTAAAGTTCAAAAAATCATACGAATTTGTAAAGGTTGACCAACTGCTCAACATCGTTGCCAGACAACTTGCACCGAAAGAGTTTTCCTTTTCTGTCAAAAAAACCGATGCCCAATGGATGTATAACAACACATTATGCACTGTCTATTATACAGATTATCAATATGTCAAATACATTGCTTTCGATTTCATCTCATTAGAACTTGTAAGTGATATACCTATATCCCACTTACGGTACGATCGTCTTTATAATTATCCACAACGCAACATTGAAATGCTTGACATCTATCCGAATAAAACAGATGGCACATTTGCTGTTGTGGAAAGATATTTAGACAATTTTCCGGCCTGCATAGTAAATATATATGATATCAAAGGCAACTCTCTACAAGAAAAAAGAGTTAAATGGGAAATGGGTAAAAAAATAGCCAAAGGGACATGGCTTGATTCTCAGATATTTGAAGATGTACAAGCCTTAGACGACAATCGTATTGTTATTACTGTCTTTAGACGGCCACTTACACAAACAACAACGGCAACAACAAACACAATCGAATACGAAAAAAACAATCTTTTGTTTTACATTGTTAGCAAAGACTCAACTCAAACTATTGATTTCGGTGAGATTGGCGATTATGATTTCTACCCCTTCTTCTTACTTTCGTTCAACGACAATGAAGCAAAAATACTTGCTTTTGAAAATAACTGTTACAACATTCTCACTGCTGACTTAAAAACACATAAAGTATCAATTAAACCAACAGCAACCACAAACCCGGTAGCGAGAATATCGTTTTCAAATGGTAAAAACGCGAAAAGCGTAAATGCCATGTTCAATAAATATGAAACACCATTTGGCTACATAATTGACATAATGGCTTGTCAGGGTCTTACTTTGTTTCGAAATGACCAATCTGCAAATATGCAAAATGCCTTTATCTTCATAAGCAAAGACATGGAGAACATCAATTATTATACTTCTAATTTGAAAGCGATGCTGTCGTTTGTCATAAACTATCGCTTAAGCGAAAGCGATAACGCCAATTTTATTTAATCATAGGTATTATTCTATGGGAGAATATGCAAATTTTGCAATTAGTATCGATAAAAAAGGAGAAATGAATATCAAAGACTTGAAATGTAATTACATTCCTTTCAAAATATCAGATACTGAATATTATTTACTCAATGATGAAAAAAAGACTCTTAAATTAGATAAATTAATAGTAACAACCCACTAAACCTTGCTATTATGAAAACTTTTATTAAAACTTTCTTTTTGTTGTTTTGTGTAATACCGGCAACTGTTTTTTCGCAGAAACTAATCTTTCACCCCTTTGTTGACAAACCCAAAGAATACCAAAAAGGGAAAGTTATTATGCGAAGCAAATTCAATGATGAACTTATCTGCTACAATAGAGACAAAAAAAAGCGAACATATTTTTTGCTTGACAGCACACTTACATTGATTAAGACTATTCGTCTGCCTGAAGAATATAAAAAATGGAATATGACAATTCATTGCAGACTTGGAAATAATCATATCATTAGCCTAAATAAAGGTCTTCGCAACAGGATGTTAGGTGTTATGGACGAGAATTTTAATCTTGTCAAGACTTACCCACTCGGACGAGATTTTGCTTTCGAGTTATGCGTGTACAGCGACACAACTTATGCCTATTTCAACATCAATGGTAAGCAACTTGTAAAAATTGACAAAGACCTAAATATCCTTAGCCGAAACGATGACTTTCTGAATTTTTTCTCATCAGGCGGGCGAATTTGGAAAAAAGGAGAGTATCTATACATAGATAATACCCATAAGTTCTTTTATGATATGTTTAGCGGTTCTCAAAGAACTGAAGCCGGACTGCTCTTCAAGGTAAATACAAACAACTTGCAAGATATTAAAACTGTGGATATTGGCAACGGCTCACACTTTTATGGAACAACAACTATCGGTCAATTTTATGAGACTGAATATAATAACACACACAAAATAATTGCCTCACTAAGAGATTATGAAGGAAAAATATATTGTGAGCATAAAATTGAATATACAAGCAACTATAATACCGATAATAGGCAATTTTGCGACATATTCTTCAATAAAGAAAACGACGAATATGTACTTGCCCAAATTAACCATAAATGGCAACTGACAAATAAGCAAAAAATATATGATCCTCCAACACTAATTTTTTATATTCTAAGCAAAAACGGCGTGAAATCAATAGATTTGGGAGAATTAGATTACGACTTTTCACATCCTTTATGGCTACTTGATTACAACAACGATACAGCACATGTTCTAATAGGCGGAGATAAACTATTCCGCCTTCAGGAAATAGACCTCAAAAATAAAACTACAAAGACCTTGATAGAAACGAAATGTGAACGAGACTTTAGCAACTATAAACTAAAACAACTCATGCATGGCAAATATGAAAATAACATTGGTTGGTGCTTGGACATAACACAAAATTTAGGATATACAAACAAAAAAGAAAATGCAATAAACATTCAAAATGCCATTATCTTTGTAAATAAAGACTTTAGCAGATGTGAGATAATAGATTCTGACTTTATCTACGATATTAGTCCTTTCTATACTTCATATTATGAGAATAAATTCATTGGTGTGGATATTTATAAAGACTTTTTCTTTATTAAATGTAAGAAACAAAAGCATGATAAAGGACTTGTTGAAAGACAATTATGGTTTGTAAAAACTAATGGTTATAAACTTGACTATGCTTTAGGCCTGGATAATGTTGCTGATTATGATAGTAATTTTGACGCTTTGAAAGTATCTGATAACGAATACTATTATTTAGAAGACAAAGAAAAACAGTTCAGACTTATAAAGTTACAGATAAAATAAACAAAATAATGTGTAAAAGAAAACTATTATATATTAAACATCCTCAAAGAACATCTGAAACTACATACAACAAAAAAGTGTTAAGCCTCAGGACTTAACACTTTTTATATATTCCGAATGATTTTTGCTTTACAAGCAGTCTTTTTAAGCCATTTTGTTAATCTTCAATTGAAGCGAAGATTTCAAGTTAGCAGCCTTGTTGCGATGTATAATGTTGCGTTTCGCGAGTTTATCAAGCATTGCACTTACTTTCGGAAGCATCTTCTCTGCTTCAGCTTTGTCAGTCATAGCACGCAAATCACGCACTGCATTACGCATTGTCTTTGCATAATAACGATTATGCTCTCTACGGGTTGCCGTCTGGCGAATTCTTTTCAAAGATGATTTATGGTTTGCCATCTTTCTTAATGTTGAATTGTTAAATTGTTAATTTTACTAATCGGATAATTGGCTAACTAACTTAATTGATTGCTCGAAAAACGAGAAGAGGGTTGTCAATTGTAAAGAGTCAATTAGGGTTACCTCGTAGCCCATAGCAGAATCGAACTGCTCTTTCAAGAATGAAAATCTTGCGTCCTAGCCGATAGACGAATGGGCCATCATTTCAAAACTGAGTGCAAAGATACTACTTTTTTTTTAATTATGCAAATTTTTTACAAAAAAAGTTAAAAATAATTAGAAAAAATTGATTTTTACCAATAAAAGAAAACAACTATTGATATTTTGGTATAATTATTGAAAACTAAAATTAACAAACGAGATGCTGAAACAAGTTGCTCCAAGTATTCACATCGTAAACGTTCTGCATGAGGAAAAAAGTTCTTGCCGTTTCAAGTTAAAGTTAAAATGATTAAAGCACTATTTTTTGATATTGATGGCACGCTTGTAAGTTTCAAGACGCACGAGATACCTAAGTCTGCAGTCAAGGCTCTTGAAAAAGCCAAAGCAGGCGGAGTGAAGATTTTTATCTCCACAGGTCGCCCGTATGCCATAATCAACAACTTGAAACAAATTGAACATCTCATTGACGGCTATCTTACAACAAATGGCGCATACTGCTTCATTGAAACGAAAGATATATATCTTAAATTTATTGAGCCAAAGGAAGTTAATCTTTTAATGAAAAAAGCCGACGAACAACATTTTGCTATCATAGTAGTGGGCAAAGACAAAATTGCCATTCACAACATAAACGATACTTACAGACAGATTTTTGTTGACAACTTGAATGTTACAAACATTACAGACAGTGAAGACATAGTTAGCCAAATACTTGCAGAAGGCGTTACTCAACTCACACCCTTTGTCAGTAAAACAGAAGAGAAAGAATTGATGAAGGGTATTGAGAAATGTAATGCGATGCGTTGGCACGAAGGCTTTATTGACATCACATCTAAAGAAGCAGACAAAGGTTTAGGTCTCAGCAAGATAGCAAAAGCTTTAGGATTTAAGTTAAGCGAGACAATGGCTTTCGGTGATGGCGGAAATGACATAGCAATACTCAAAACAGCCGGCATTGGTGTTGCTATGGGTGGGGCTGCTGAAAATGTAAGAAAAGCAGCGACATACATAACCGAAACGGTTGAAAACGATGGTGTAGAAAAAGCCTTACTGCACTTTGGAGTTATATAACATAATCGAAATTCATATCACATTCGAAATAACATAACAGATAATGACTGACACCGACAACATAGAGCATATTCTTCTTGAGCACGGTATAAAGCCGACGGCGAACAGACTTTTGGTTTATGATGCCCTTTGCAAATCCATTCACCCAAAGAGTATTACCGAATTAGAGTGTGCTTTGGAGACTATTGATAAATCGGTTATTTTTCGCACGCTTCAGTTATTTTATGAGCATCATTTGGTTCATTCGGTTGATGGTGCACAAGAAGGGACACGCTACGAGATTTGCCACAGTCATCATCATAAAGAGTACGGACATCCTGACGAGGACGAACATATACATTTCTATTGCGAACAATGCCATCAGACATTCTGCATAGAGGACACTCCTCTGCCACAGATTAGCCTACCCGAAGGCTTCACAAGGCGGTCAATAAGTATTGTAGTTAAAGGTTTATGCCCTGAATGCACAAGAAATCAACATTTTGCAAAATAAAAGATAGCAAAACGACCTTTTTTAGGTTAAACTTTTGTTTTTGTTAAATAATTATCGTAATTTTGTTGTTATCAAACGGTTTAGAAATCGTTTGATAACTGTTTTTTACCTAAATCTCGAACAGATGGCATTACCTATAAAGTTTCGCTTCCGCAGAAAAGATTCGTCCAACAAGATGAACGGATGGTTAGCACTTAGTCCAATTTTTGTTTTTATTGGTGTATATCTTGTAGGTGCATTCTTATCGCATAGTTTCTACACTATCCCCATCACCGTGCCTTTCATTTTAGCAACAGTATATTCTTTTGCTATAACCCATCGCTATGAGTCCACTTCAAAGACTGTAAATATCTATTCTGAAGGCGCAGGCGATCAGAATGTACTTTTGATGATATGGATAGTCATTCTTGCCGGTGCTTTTGCCGGAACGAACAAAGATATAGGTGCCATTGACTCTATAGCAAACATAGTCAAGGCATACCTCCCAGGCAGACTTTTCTATTTCGGTATGTTTATTGCCTCGTGCGTCATTTCAATGGCTATAGGTTCAAACATAGGAACGGTCGTTGCACTCGTGCCGATTGCCACAGGCCTTGCCGAAGGTACCAATATGAGTCTGCCACTGCTAACAGCAATCGTCATTGGTGGCGGTGCATTTGGCGACAACCTCTCATTTATCTCCGACACAACCATTGCCGCCACAAGCACCTTAGGCTGTAATATGCGGGACAAGTTTCGAGCGAACATATTGATAGCCGGTCCGGCAGCGATAATTGTCGCAATCATATACATCATAATGGGACATTCTGTTGATTTCGTTGCTCAAATAGGTAAGATTGAGTGGCTTACCATAATACCGTATGCAGCAACCATTATCTTTGCCATTATGGGAGTCAATGTAGTAACGGTTCTAACGATAGGTACTATCCTTAACGGCATCTTAGGCATCGCCTTGGGCAAGTACGATATGTTAGGTTGGATGAACGCCATAGGTGATGGCATTGCAGGAATCAACGAGATGATAATCGTGTTCCTTCTTGCCGGCGGTATGTTAGAGTTGGTTAGATATAACGGCGGTATTGATTTTATCGTAAATAAGTCATTGAAACATATCAACAGCAAGCGCGGTGCAGAATTAGGATTGGCAGCACTTGTCAGTTTCGCCACTTGCTGTACTGCCAACAATACCATTGCTATCCTCACTACCGGTAAGATAGCAAAGAATGTGGTTAACCAATACAAGCTCAACCCTATTAAGACAGCAAGCATACTTGACACCTTCTCGTGCCTTTTTCAATGTACCATTCCCTACGGAGCGCACCTGCTGATGGCTTCGGCTCTGGCTCACGCCGGCACTTTCGCCATTATCAAATGTCTGTACTACCCGCTTGTTTTGGGCGTTGTAGCCACACTTGCTATTCTTTTCCGCTACCCGAGAAAATATAGTTAAAAACAGACAAGAAAAAAGGCGTTTGCGATATTTTCTTCAATAATTTGCAAAATTAGAAAAAAAGTAGTATATTTGCGGTGTTTAACACATAATCTAATACTTTTGAAAATATGGCAAACACTCCAACTCCCCACATCGGGGCAAAGTACGGCGAAATAGCCGAAACAGTTATTATGGCAGGCGACCCGTTGCGTGCCAAACTTATGGCAGAACGCTATCTTGACAATCCTGTTCAGTTCAACAATGTTCGTGGTATGCTTGGTTTTACCGGTACGCACAACGGCAAACGAGTAAGCGTTATGGGACACGGTATGGGTATCCCGTCAATTGCTATCTATACTTACGAGTTGTTTAATTTCTATGCTGTAAAAACCATTATCCGCGTAGGTTCATGCGGTGCCCGCCAGATGTATGTTCACCTTGGCGATTTGGTGATTGCACAAGGCTCTTGCACTGATAGCAACTATGCTCAGCAATACAACTTGAATGGTACATTCGCCCCGATAGCAGACTTTGACCTCTGCCGTCGTGCTGTTGATGCTTGCGAGAAGTTCGGCTATACCTATCATGTAGGAAATGTCTTTTCAGCCGACAGTTTCTATTGTGAAGACGAGCGCAAAGGCAATTGGACAAAGATGGGCGTACTTGCCGACGAGATGGAAGCCCCATCGCTTTATATGAACGCAGCAAGACTTGGCAAGAAAGCCCTTGTTATCTGCACCGTTTCCGATCATATCCTAACAGGTGAGGCAACAACAGCCGAAGAGCGTCAGAACACATTCACAAAGATGATGGATGTCGCCTTCTCACTTATTTGATGATAGATTATCACAATCTCAAAAATAAAAAACCGAAGTTTCAATTACGAAATTTCGGTTTTTATATATCCTTTTTTCTTACAATTACAAGTTTAGTAAAGATTATAAGTAGTACGAAGGACGCGGAACTCTGTGCGACGGTTGATTTGATTGCACACTTCTTGTTGGTCTTTTGTAAGTGTGAGAATAAACTCTTCGGTCAGCACTTGGTCAACGGGCAAGAACTTATATTTCTTGTTCATCGCCTGTGTAACAACCACCGGTTTTTCTTCGCCATACCCGACAGCCGTCAACCGGTCTTTCTGTATGCCATGCTCAATAAGATAAGTAACAACCGACTGTGCACGCTTTTCGCTAAGTGTCTTATTGGACTGGTCGTTGCCGACATAGTCGGTATGTGCTGACAGTTCGATAGTTATGTTAGGGTTGTCGTTCAGCAGTTTGACCAGTGCTTGCAGACCTTGTTCGGACTGTGGAGTGAGTGTCCATTTGGCAAAGTCGTAGAAGATATTATTCATCGTTACGGGCTTGGAGATAGCCGCAAGCGAAAAGTCTTGAGTAAAAGTCTTGGAGTCGTCAAGATTTTCTGTATTCAGTTCCTGCTTTTGGTTCAGATAGCCTCTGGCAGTACCGAGCATCACATATTTGACATTCCGATTGAGTTTAAGCCGGTAAGTACCATCGCGGTGCACTTGAACTTTGGCATTTGTACCATCCGTTCCTACAAGTCTCAAGCGGGCATCCGTCAGGTTATCGCCGTTCATATCGGTTACCTTGCCTTCAACATAAAAGACCATCTCAGGCAGTTCGAAACGATAAATCTGATCCCAACCTTTGCGTTGGTTTCTATTCGATGAAAAAAAGCCGCGCTCTGCCGTTCCTTCGAAGGCAATGCCGAAGTCATCGCCATTGGAATTGAAAGGCAAACCCATATTATATATCTGTATAGTGTCGGTTTTGACAGCAAAGAAGATGTCAAGTCCGCCAAAGCCGGAGTGCCCGTTTGAAGCGAAATAGAGTCTGCCGTCCTGACGGATATATGGAAACATCTCATCGCCTTCAGTGTTAATCTTTTCGCCCATGTTTTCCGGAATAGACCATTGTTCGCCGTCCTGCCAAGCGAACCATATATCTTTTCCGCCAAACCCGCCGGGGGCATCCGATACAAAATACAGTGTATCCCCTGAATGAGATAGCGACGGATGTCCGCAACTTATAGTGCTGTCCAAGAACAAGCGTATCTCTTGCGGTTCGCCCCAAGTGCCGCTTGCACGGTCAGAGCGGAAAATTTTTGTACCTTGATCTTGCCCGTTGATAGGTTTGGAATAAGTAAAATACATTGTCTTTCCATCAGCGGTAAAGGTACATACCCCTATCTCCGGTGTTGTTTTCATTCCGCCGGCATCAAGACTTATCCCCTCGTTTGAGTTGTCTGTAGCACCATCTTCACCAGTGTCGATAGAAGAAGGTTTGCTTGTTGAGCGTTTGGAAGTTGCACCGCCTTCTTCGGTCTGCTCTTCATTATTTTCAGTTGATATAAGTCCTTCAGTAGGTTCCACATCTTCCCATTTGCCGTCTTTATTCTTACGGGTGGAATAGAGTGCATTTATACTCTCGCCTGTTATAGGACTGCCGGGCTTCTTGCGTTTCTGTTTTGTAGTCTGACGATTGGAAGTGAACATAAGTGCATCGTAGTCGTCGCCAATGAAACTTGGCGAGAAACTGCTACCACGACGATAATTAAACTCTTTGGCAAGCGAGAATTTATACCTTGTTTTCATTCCTTTCCACTGCTGCATATTCTCGCAAGCATGCTTACCTCCAAGTGCCACATAGTCGTTAGGATGGGCTTGAAGATAAATATCATAGTACTTCAACGCATCTTTGAACAGTCCTTGATAATGAAGCACTTGCGCCTGATGCAGATATACGATGCTGTCAGGATAATGATTTCTAATAGCATTCCGATAGGCGGCTGACGCTTTCTGATTATTGATGTAGCGATAGCACTCGCCTTGACGGAATGCAAGATATGCACGGGTTTTCTTGTCCTTACTTTTAGTTTTCTTGTAGCAACTTCTGTACAGGTCAGCGGCATCATAATACTCACCTATCTCAAACTTACGGTCTGCCCGTTTGATACGGGTCTTGAGGTTGCAAGAAGCACAAAAGACGGCAACA
>JAFVAX010000057.1 GCA_017480285.1 Paludibacteraceae bacterium
CAAAGCGGCCTGCCGTTGCGGAGATTCTTCAACACCAGCGGGCTGCAATATAAGGAGTTGCATCTAAAGGACAAACTCCCGACTATGAGCGAGGAGGAGCAATTCAAGCTGCTTGCCTCGGATGGTATGCTTGTCAAGCGCCCGATCCTTGTGGGCGACGGCTTCGTGCTGGTGGGGTTCAAAGAGGACGAGTGGAAGGCTTGTTTTTAATTACAGCGGTGAAGATTTTGCGCACTACCTGCGAAAACGCCAGAATCAAAACATTGGGTATTTGTGAACGGGAACTTTGATAAAATTTACAAAGAAAAATAGCGAACTATTTTTGTTATTTGAGCAGGGAGGAACGTAAATATGGTTTCAAAAGAGGAGAATGTTCTTATCACGTCGGAAGGTATAAGGAACTCTTTGAAAAGGTACAGACCGTTGCAGGCGTTAGCCGAATATATCTGGAATGGTTTTGATGCACATGCTACTCGTGTGGATGTTGTCATTGATCGAAATAAGTTGGATGGTACCAGCTATATTAGTGTTAACGATAACGGCAATGGCATTGATAAGGACCAGCTATCTCAAAAGTTTAAGCCTTTTTTTGAATCTGAAAAAATATATAATCCAGATGTTGCGCATTCTGCAATTCACGGCAAAAATGGCGTCGGCAGACTAACTTTTTTTACGTTTGCGAACCTTGCAAACTGGCAAACAGTCTTTGAAAAAGAAGGTATCCGATACTTATATGAGATCGAAGTAAACGCAGGCACATTACAAAACTATAGGCCGGGTAACGATAGGCGTACTGAGCGCCCAATCGGAACAACGGTAACATTTACGGATTTGCTTGATACAGAAATTACACCAGATACCGCGTATATCTATTTGGGCGAAGTATTTTGCTGGTTTCTTGAGCTAAATAAGGATAACGGGTATGAAATATATGTAAATGAAAGAATTTTAGACTATGAGTCGTTGATTCGCGAACGAGAGACTTGTAATTATGTATTTGATGGTAATAAAACGGAATTTACCGTCCGTTATATTTGCTGGACAAAAAAGCTTTCCGAATATTCCAAGTATTATTATATCGATTCCGACGGAAAAGAAATCGGAAAAGAAAATACCACGCTAAATAACAAAGGCGATCATTTCTACCATAGCGTTTATATTCAGAGTAAACTTTTTGATCATTTCAATTTGGGAGATGTTCCTGACCGTCAAATTTCTATGAAGACCTTTGCCAATAAACAATCTCCTGAATATGAGTTCATTATGGCAGAGGTCAATAGGCATCTATTCGATATCAGACGCCCATTTATTAAAGCTACTGTTGAAAAAGTTGTTGATGCACTCGATATAGATGCGGCTTTTCCAAACTATAATCCCAAGAATCCGCTTGATCAATATAAAAAATCGCAAATAGCTGATATGGTGTCGGCCATATATGTTGCACAACCTAAGATTTTTACAAATTCCATGAACAAAGAGCAACGCAAAACATTTATTCGCTTGCTTGATTTAATTATGGATAGTGGCGAAGTTGACTCGCTCTTTGATGTTTTTGATGAAATCTTGGAAATGACAGAGTTGGAGAGGCATGACTTAGCGGAGATTTTGAAATATGCACATCTTTCCAATGTTACAAAGACAATAAAAATGATTAAGGATCGCTATCAAGCAGTGGAAGATCTCAAGCAGTTGGTATTTAACCCCGATTTGAAAGCGAATGAAGTCAATCACCTACAAAAGATGATTGAAAAGCACTACTGGCTTTTTGGGGAACAATACAACCTCGTAACAGCGGCGGAACCTAATTTTGAAGAAGCGCTGAGAAGATATTTGCATTATCTGCATGAAGAATACGAGAATGCGAATGTTGAGAGTCCAGATAAACTTAAACAAATGGATATATTTGCTGTTCGGCAGGATATGTCAGGAAAAACATTGCGCAACATCGTTATTGAGTTGAAGCATCCGAATGTTAGACTGGGGGAGAAGCAGTTAAGTCAAGTCAAGAAATACATGAATATCATTATGGACATTCCACAGTTTAATGCGAGCAATATGACATGGGAATTCTATCTGATTGGCAATAAATTTGCAAATGACCATATTATTGAAAATGAGCTTATAACCAATAAACCACATGGTGAACAGTTTCTCGTATTTAAGGGAATGCAATATAAGATATTTGTTATGCGGTGGAGTGAAGTGATTGCTGATTTTGAGCTACGTCATTCCTTCCTAAACGAACGTCTTTCTCTTGAACGGGGTAAGCTGCAAAAGCAGTATATTTCTGCCGATAACGTTATAAAGTCACAGGAGGGTAGCGCTGCAATAGCACCGAAGGAGCTGGCAAGTACAAAATCTATTGGCACAACAATATAAACTTAGTTTTGAACACTACAAGCAGTTGCAACCGAATTTTGAAAACAGATTGCTATTATAGTCTTATGCCTTGAAAGGTATGCTTGTCAAGCGCCCGATCCTTGCGGGCGACGGCTTTGTG
Source organism: Paludibacteraceae bacterium (assembly GCA_017480285.1). GTDB lineage: Bacteria > Bacteroidota > Bacteroidia > Bacteroidales > Paludibacteraceae > Colicola. Next base: position 2,501 of record JAFVAX010000057.1, read on the forward strand.
CTGGTGGGGTTCAAAGAGGACGAGTGGGAGGCTTATTTTTAATTACAGCGATGAAAACTTTGCGCATTTCCGTTTAACTCTCTTGTTTACATTCTTCGCTGTTTGAGTTATACTGCCCATGAGGAGTTGATTTCCGTGGTAGAAACTGAACTTAAAAATTTGATTTCTCAAGTAGAAACGCGAAAAAGTGAAGAACAAGTTGTAGAAGTGAAGTCGGCGCACAACGGTTGCCCGGAGAAACTCTATGATACCATCTCCGCCTTCGACAACCTAGACAGCGGCGGTACGCTGCTGTTCGGACTGGATGAGCGGCAGGGTTTTGCCAGAGTGGGCGTATAC
>JAFVAX010000058.1 GCA_017480285.1 Paludibacteraceae bacterium
ATACCGACCTTCACGAGTGCCTCGGACATGGTTCAGGCAAACTCCTGCCGGGGGTTACCAAGGATGATTTGAAAGAACACGGCTCAACCATAGAAGAAGCCCGTGCCGACCTTTTCGGACTTTACTACATTGCTGACCCGAAGATGGTAGAACTCGGAATAATGCCTAACGCAGACGCATACAAGGCTGAATACTATCGCCAGATGATGAATGGTGCAATGACACAACTCGTGCGTATCGAACTTGGCAAGAACCTTGAGGAAGCCCACATGCGCAACCGCCAACTTATTGCAAACTGGGTGCTTGCACATACCGACAAAGAGAAGCCAGAAGTTGAGATAATTGTCAAAGACGGCAAACATTATATGCAGGTGAACGACTATGAAGGTTTGCGTAGTCTGTACGGACAACTGCTTACCATCATTCAAGAAGTTACCTCAACAGGCAATTATCAGATGGCAAAAGAACTTGTAGAGACTTATGCTGTAAAGATTGATTATAACCTGCACAAAGAGATGCTTGAGCGGTATGAACACCTCAATCTCGCTCCTTACAAAGGTTTTGTCAATCCTGTTTATGCACTTGTAAAAGACAAAGACGGCAACATCACAGATGTCAAAATCGACTATTCGGAAGATTTCGTAAAACAGAGTCTGCGTTATGCAAAAGACTATTCGCCACTACCGACTTGGAACTAAAAAAACAGTAATAAAAACAGACTGCCTGATAGATTTGTTATCAGGCAGTCTGTTTTTTGTCAGTCTTTTTCTATTTTTCTAAAGGTATAGACATTTATTTGCTATTTTATTAAAAAAAATGTATCTTTGCAATATATAAAGGGCTGAAAATGACAATTAAATTACCTATATCAAAATCTATAGCACAACGACTGCTTATGCTTGCACATCTAAAGGATGTTACTTTACCTAAATTGGGCGACCAAGAAGTATTGCCACAAGATGTGCTTACCCTTAAACAGATGTTGCAAGACTTTGAAAAAGGTAAAAAAACATTTGATGCCTGTGATAATGGCACCGCTGCGCGTTTTATGCTTGCCCGTTTAGCCGCAACAAAAGGCAAGCAAAGCAGACTTACAGGTTCACAACAGTTATGCCGACGACCAATGGCACAACTTATCAATGCCCTTAGAGAAGCCGGTGCGGAGATAAAATGCACTAAGAAAGAAGGGTTTTTACCGGTACGAATTGTAGGACACGACCTTACGGGCACTGTCAAACTAAACGATGTCATAAGTTCACAATTCGTATCTGCTATGAGACTTATTGAACTATTACCAAATGTCAATATCGACCTGCATACCAACTGCCACTCGCCATATCTAAAGATGACCGAACAGATAATTGAAGACTCACAAACATCAAATATCGAAGAAATTGAAAAAGACTGGTCGGCTGCATCCTTTTGGTATGAATATCTTGCCTTACACCCAGACCGACACCCCAATGGGCTACTTTTAGAAAGGCTGACGATAAAGTCAATGCAAGGCGACAAAGTAGTAAAAGACATATTCAAGCCATTAGGTATCAAAACACGACAAACAAAAGACGGAGTGTTGATAAAAACAGATAAGAACATAGAAAAGCCAAAAGAACTGTATATTAATTTCAAGCGTTGTCCTGACCTGTATCCTGCTGTGTTTATAACTTGCCGGAAGTTAGGCATACACCTTTATACAATGGGCACGGCAAGCCTTTACCATAAAGAAAGCAACCGACTTTTCGCAATGGCACAGGTGCTAAAGGCTAATACCGGCGATACGCTTATGTCGTTTGACGACCATCGTATCGCAATGGCTATGCTTTGTGCGGATTATGAAGTGGATGACACAGAATGTATAAGAAAATCATACCCTCAGTTTTTAGAAGAATTAAAAAAGGTTAAAAACAATTGCTAAAAATGAATAAAAGCGGGTTACTGAATATCACATTAGTCATTGCATGCCGAAATGAGATGCCACAGCAATTACCAAAATGGGACTGCCCTGTCATTATCGTTGATGACCACTCTGACAATTCACAATTTACAATTTACAATTCACAATTAGGTGCATGTAAAAATGTAAAAGTTGTAAGCAATCCTTACCCGCAAGGTAAAAAATATGCTCTCAAATATGGGATAGAGCAGGCTGAAACGGAATTTGTATATCTGACAGATGCCGACACTATTTTACCAAAAGAGATACCACCATTCCACACGGATGCCGACCTAAATATACTACCTCTGCAGATGGATGCGCAAAATAGTTTGTTGGGGCAGTTACAGCAAGTTGAATACACCACATTACAAACTGCCACAATGTATTCTGCCAAGAAAGGCAAACCGATAATGTGTTCCGGTGCAAACCTTATAGTACGACGAGCACGATGGCTTGAGTGTTTCAACGACCTGCATACAGAACTTCCTTCGGGAGATGATATGTTTCTTTTGCAAGCTTTCAAACAAAAAAATCTCATAATCAAAGCAATATATGGCGAAGGTTCAATAGCCACAATTACAGCGCAACCAAGTTTAAGCAAACTGTTTAAGCAGCGTATGCGATGGGCGGGCAAAACACCGCAACTCACAGACCCAGACATTCGAAAATGTGGCATATTAGTAGGGACGCTAAATATATTATCTATTCTTGTACCGCCTATATGGCTTTTGAAGTTCGCTGGCGAAATGCTATTATGGCACAGACGCAAGCAATTCGGCTTCAACTGCAAAGCGAAATGGTATGTCTTACTTCTTCTATCAATTCTCTATCCTTGGTATATGCTGATATGTTTAGTAGGTGGACAGATAAATAAACAACAATGGTAAGAACACTGCTTGTCTTCATATTAACTTTTGTATGCACGCTGACCGTGCAACACGACTGCCTTACAAGTCCAACTTTGAGGTTTGAGACAGGCATGCGTAGGGAGGCTTTGACAGAGTGTCAAAAAGTACCCCCGTTAGCTCAACTCTCGCAGTTGCCATTTGCACAACCTGTTCAAATAGAAGAGATAAATGTAGTTATAGCACATGTCGTCGCAAAACAGATAAGACGACATTTGTCGGAAACAGTGTTTGGTACTCCGGCTAACTTGCAAAAGACATACAAAATCACACGGCAGATTTGTTTATCACATTCTTTTCCCATAAATCTGCCATCGTTTAACATCTCTTTCCCATTCTCTACTTTTTGGTGATTCCTAAAACAAAACTTTATTTCTTACTTTTATAATCACCAAATTTATTAACTCTATAAAATACTAAAACAATGGATGCAACAACACTTATAGTTGCTGTTGTTCTTGTGGCTCTTATGGTTGTACCTGTAATAATAATGAGCCGTTCAGGAAAAGACGACAACAACAAATAAAAAAAAGAAAGAGGCTTCGTAGGCCTCTTTACTTTTTTATATCAGTCTTTCAGGTTATTCCAATACCATTCGCAGGCAGCCATAAAACCTTGACGGGCATCAAACTTAGGTGCGTAGCCAAGCACTTGTCTTGCCTTGTCAATCGAAGCCTGACTATGAGGAATATCACCGGCGCGATTTTCTCGAAAGACTGGGTTAATAGAACTTATCGCGCTATCAAAACGGGCAAGGTTGTCGCGCAAACAATTAAACAGGTCAATAAGAGTAGTGTTTCCTCCGTATGCGACATTAAAGACCGTATCAAGTGGCGAACCTTGCGGAAGAGTTGAATTATAGACATCCAAACGCTGTTTCAATGTAGGTTGGTCAATCATGGCGGCAAGACAGTTAGCCTGTATAACATTGTCGATATAAGTGAAGTCGCGTGAGAAAGTGCCATCGCCATTGATGAACGGACTCTCATGCCGGAGCAATGCTTTTACCCACAAAGGAATGACTGCAGCGTAAGCACCATTAGGATCTTGCCTTCTGCCGAATACATTGAAATAGCGCAAGCCTATAACATCCATACCATAGAGGTTGGCAAACACATTGGCATACAGTTCATTGACAAACTTCGTTATAGCGTAGGGAGAAAGGGGTCTGCCTATCTGATGCTCTCGTTTGGGCAGTTGCTTGCTATCGCCGTAGGTTGAAGAACTTGCCGCATACACAAACCTGCGCACTTTCTCGTCGCGAGCAGCCACAAGCATATTGAGAAACCCGACTATGTTATTCTCGTTGGTATTGATAGGGTCGTTTATACTGCGTGGTACGGAGCCTAAAGCAGCCTCGTGAAGCACCACCTCACAGCCTTTGACCGCCTCACGACAGGTCTCAAGTGAGCGAATATCACCCTCTATGAAACGAAAATTCCCACATTCAAGAAGTGGCTCTATATTATGCCGAAAACCGGTAGAGAGATTGTCTAAACATACTACTTTATCGCCTCTCTGAACGAAAAACTCGCAGAGGTTACTTCCGATAAATCCGGCACCACCGGTGATTAAAATTTTCATTGTGTATATGATTGTTTATTTTTGTTTAACACCTTATTTTTTGGATTATGCGAGTCCTCGACCGCGCAACTTAAACACATTCCACGCGATTGCCGCCACGAACATAAGCGCCGTCCAAGCAGTTGCATACCAATAATAACGCCTGTGTAGTCGGGATACACCATAAGCGGCAAAAATCAATTCAAGCGGTACTGCCACTAAGTGGAAACGCTCGGCATGCGCAAAAGCCGACATCGCCAATATACCCAAATATGCAACAAGCAACACTTCTATCAACAGATGCTCACGCCATTCACCTTTGAGGAATTGTATTTTCCACCTGCCTGTCGGAGAACTGTCGCTTACAAAAACCAAAAAGAAAAATGCCAATATCGTAAAGCCTGACATCACATTCTTAACAAACACGCCACCGTGCAACATACGGAAAGTCTCCTGATTGAAGGTCTCGACCATAGTAGGGAACGGCAAAGTGAAAATCATAGGTGCGAACACGATGAACGAAGCGTTTCTGGCAAGCACATTACCTTTTTTTGAACGGTCTTCCAGACGGGTACGCTGGTTGTCTTCACGACCTTCCCAGTATTGCTCCATCTCCATCGCTATACGACCACCGACAAAATACATACCTATCATAACAACAATGATAGTAAGTATCCAACGCTTACCTATCCTCGACACACGCTCGTTGGTAAGCATAAGAGCAACACCCAAGGCAAGCAGAGCGGCTGCACCAAGTACAGTACGGAAAGTAAACAACAACAGAATCAATATTACCGTTGCCACCAAGTTCATAACGACAAGTTTATCTTGCCTTAGCATAAGGTCGGCACGCTCGCAGAAGAACATCAGAACGAATATCATCTCCGTCTCTTTAAGGTGCATACCGCAATACATTATAAGGTTAGGCATCAGCATACAGAATATGCCAGCCATCCTGCCGGTGCTCTCGCCGAAATTACGCATAGCAATACGATAGACAAACACACAAGTGAAAGCACCCAATATAGACTTTATCACACGGGCAATAAACACATTGCCACCTGTAAAGATATACTGAAAGAACAACCATGAAGGATAGCCCAAGTCAGACACACCTTGTTCATTCTGCGCAAACTGCCACCAAGCATCCAACCCACGAGTCTGATACCAAGCAAGTATATCTGTAGCCACCTCATGATAACCTGCAGAGTCGGCAGCATGGAACATAAAAGGACTATCGTGATCCCAAATAAACAAGTTGTAGAGTATAATAACCGCTATTATCCTTAATATGAACGCCATCCAAAACAGTCGCTGTTCAAACAAACGGGGCGACATACGCGACCAATCACGAGTCAGTTGATTGGAATAGTGGAAAAACAGAAAGACCGACACAATACCAAACACCCACCAATACCACGACATTATCATGCTCGTGTTGATTGTAGGAATAATCAACAGTGCACCAACATACGCAATCATAGCATATTGGGCAAAAACATTAGGATAATAAGGTAGTTGTGTCTTTAACATCTGTTGCTGAAAAAGTAATTTTCTCGCTTAAAACTTACAAAGATAACAAAAGTTTTGTTTTTTTGCAAATATGAGAAAAAAAATGTAACTTTGCATAGTAATAAAACTAAAAAATCATGCGTTTTTCAATACCTACCCGTCGCAAGACATGCACCGCCACAGTAGCCGGCTTAAACATTGGCTCAGACTATCCTGTTCGTGTGCAAACAATGGCAAACACTGACACCAACGACATCAACTCAAGCGTTGAGCAAGCCCTGAGTTGCCAAAGAGCCGGTGCCGAACTCTTGCGTTTCACGACACAAGGACAAAAAGAAGTAGAGAGTCTTCGCAGGATAAAAACTCAACTGCACGAGCAAGGTTGTCTTATTCCGCTTGTTGCCGATGTGCATTTTCAGGCATCGGTTGCCGACACTGCCGCCGTGGTTGCCGACAAAGTGCGTATCAACCCGGGTAACTATATCGATCCTGCACGCCGTTGGAAACAGCTGGAATATACCGAACAGGAATACGCACAAGAACTTAACCGCTTGGAAGAGCGATTTACGGAACTCATACGGATACTAAAAGAAAACCACACATGCCTGCGTCTTGGTGTCAACCACGGTTCGCTGTCCGACCGCATCATGTCCCGATATGGCGACACAAAGGAAGGTATGGCAGAATCAATGATGGAGTTTCTGCGAGTATGCAAAAAACTTGATTTTAAGAATGTTGTGCTATCAATAAAAGCATCAGCCGGCAAGATTATGGTTCAAACGGTTCGTTTGCTCATAGAAGAGATGCAAAAAGAAGATATGTCTTTCCCACTTCATTTGGGCGTTACCGAGGCAGGCGAAGGCGAAGACGGACGATTGAAATCTGCAGTAGGTATTGGTGCTTTGCTTCAAGACGGAATAGGCGATACCATTAGAGTAAGTCTTTCGGAAAAGCCTGAGAATGAGATACCTGTGGCAAAAGAACTAAGAGACTATATCTACGACCCGCAAAGCAGTCGTTATGTATTCCCACAAATCTTTATTGATAGCGATAGCATAATTTACCAATCCGACGAGCCTACTGACTGGAGCACCTTTTCCCTACACGCTGCCGCCGACTTGGGCAAGTACTTGTTTGACAATAGCCCTAAGGCATTAACAATTAAAAACCATCATTTCACTGAACAACAGTTGCAAAACCTGTCAAACGACCTTATGCAAGCGACAGGGCTTATTCGTTACAAGACGGAGTTCGTTTCGTGTCCGGGCTGTGGCAGAACATTGTATGACCTTGAAAGTACAATACAGGAAGTGCGTCAAGCAATTGACAAACTCACACTACCCCACCCGCCTAAGATCGCTATTATGGGATGTATCGTCAACGGCCCGGGAGAGATGGCAGATGCAGACTACGGTTATGTTGGCGCAGCAAGAGGGAAAGTAAGTCTTTACAAAGGCAAACAAATAATTGAGCAAAACATACCACAAGCAGAGGCAGTCGAACATTTAGTCAAACTCATACTCAGCGACCTATGATTTTCCCGACTGCATATCTTGGCTGCATAGCCTACTATCAACACCTTGTTTCTGCACAAAAAAGAGGTGCAGAACTATTGTTAGAGTGCTGGGAGACTTATCCGAAACAGACTTTACGCAACCGCTGTGCCATTTATGGAGCCAATGGAAGGCAAGAGCTGACCGTACCGATAAGACACACCCACACCAACCAATTCACAAAAGATATAGAGATAAGCAATCAAGTCGGCTGGCAACGACAACATCTTGTAGCACTGCGCTCTGCGTATCAGCAATCGCCGTTCTACGACTATTATCAAGATTTTTTCATCTCACTATATAGCAAGCCTTACAAATATCTTATTGACTGGAACGAAGATTTACACGAACTTGTATGCAAATTATTAGGTATTGACTTGACATTTTCAAGAACTACAACTTGGCAAAGTCAAACCGATATAGACGAAGTTTTCGACAATATGACACCTCAAAAAAACTACTATCAGGTTTTTCAGGAAAAACACGGATTTATTGAAAATCTAAGTATTGTTGATTTGCTTTTCAACCTCGGACCGGAAGCGAGACTGTGGTTAACAACAAAGTAAACACACGCAGACTTAGTAGATAAGGACAAAAGCAGACTATTCAAAATTAAATGTGAGATTTATCTGATGGCTAATAAGTTTGTCAAGCGCATTAGTGTACCATTGGTCGGTCTTCGGCACATCAGGGCGTTCTGCCACAGGAACGAGTACATTGTTAAAGCCAATGCTGTAAGTCAGTTGCGGGCATAGTTTGAACCAAGAGAAATAGAAATCCACACCAAAACCGACTTCCACAAAATAGTCCAATCGCCGTTGTAAGATAGGGCGTTTCTTATCCGGACCAAAATCAAAACTTATTCCACCACCACCGATAAGATACGGACGATAGTTCATCTCACGCTCTGCCGACCATTTCAGATACAATGGCACGGTCAGTGGTAACGACAGAACCTCCGTTCGTTTATTTGTCATATCTTCTTGGTTGATCGGATGATAAGTAAGTGTTTTCTGACCAAAATGGAAAGCCGGACAAAAACGCAGATTGAGATAACGGCAAAGTCTAAGGTCAGACACAAGACCTACAGAGAAGCCCGGCAACATATTCTTCGTACGGACAGCATACTCCACCCCGTCGGGAGCCTCAAGAGCACCACGAGTACCATAGTCCATAAAGTTGATACCTATCGAGAAACCAAAATGCAACAGTTTGTCATCGACATACGGACGATTTTGTGCAAAACCTGAAAAGGAATAACACAGAAAAAGTAATATGACTATTTTTTTTATACTCACAATATAATTATTTTGCATATTTTCTTTATTCCTCACCGGAATCTTCATACGATGCACCACCATCACTATCATTACCTTTTTGCGGTTTTTTCTTGTTGTTCATATTTCCGAAACTATAAGTAAAGGTAAGCGATATGGTAGTACTGTTCCATTTGCGCTTCTGATACTGCCAGAAATTGTCGGTATAAGTAGTATTACTCCTTGCCCGAGAATTGAGCAGATCTCGCACATTAAGGCTCAATGCTATTTTCTTATTCAAGAAGGTTTTTCTAAGTCCTAAATCAATAGTGTAATTATGGCTTGTCCTGCCTTGTGCTACAACTCGCGGAGAACTATATCTGCCACTCAACTGACCGGTGAAAGTCTTTGTAAACATAAACTGCGCATTGAGCCTGACAGACCACACGAAAGTTCTTTGCCCCGCCAAATCAATATCCACTTCCGACCCGTTCAAAGTGTTATGATAATGTGCGGTTTTAAGGGTATTATAATACACATTTACCGAAGTAGTAAGCATCAGCACCTCCTTGAACAAGCGGTTTTTAGCCACTACTTCAACACCCAAGTCATTGCGTTTCGACATATTGATGAATGTATTTTTCATCACATCGCCGTCCATATATCGAACATTTTGAACAACACCATCGGAAAAACGGTAAAACAGTCCGGCAGAGAGAGTATGACGGTCCCAAGTTTTCAAGTAGTTGAGTTCAAGCGCACTGCTATATGCCGGTAGCAACCCTGGATTACCATATTGTATGTTGGTTGAATCCGAGAAGTTCTGCCGGGGGTTGATTTGGTGTCCACGCGGACGGTCAACACGGCGTGTATAGTTGAGTTGCAACTCATGATTGTTCGGAAAACTATACGACAAATACACCGAAGGGAAAAGTTGGAAATACGAAGTGTCTCGTTCTGCGACAGTCCTCGTTCCTTCCTCTGTAAAGTATTCGGTACGCAAATGACGCTTCATATACTCGCCCCGTAGCCCGACTTGTACGCTAAACCTGTCCCAAAAACGATTACCGTAAGTTATGTATAAAGCGTGTATCTGTTCACGGTTCAGGAAGTCGTTGTAATATGCATCAAGCGGTTGTCTCTGAAGAGTCGACAAGTCCCAAGCGTCAGCGTCAGTCCGACGCCAAGCAAGGTCTGTCTGCCAGCCTGCTTCCAAACGACTTTGTTGAGTCGGCTTCCATTCATAATCAGCCTTGAGGCGCACAAAATGGTCGTTATTGTGGTTCAGTTGCTCCTGTCTTGTAGTGTCAGACTCTTCCTGAATATAAGTATTGTCCTGATTAAATTGAAAATTGTTGTATGCAGCCGACAAATCAAGCGAGTGTTGCTTGAGTTTCAACTGATAGTATATCTGTGCGTTACCACCCGGATGTTTGGTTTTTCCTTGTTCTATTCGCCGATAATCACGAAGCACATCGCTTGTTTTCCAATCTGTCAAGGTGTAACGACTATTGTTTTCAGAGTGGTTTTTATCGCCCATGAGTGCGAAGCCCGAAAAACCAAGTGTGCTACGGTCAGTAAGGCGAATATCGAGTGTTGCTCGAGCAAATATACCGCCACCCTGACGGTCGCTCGTCGCATCCTGTTTCAACTGAGTTAAAGTATCCAAGCCCTGTAGCACCCGACGGTCGGTTATTGTTTTGCCATGTGAAGAACGATATCGATATCCGAGGTTAAACGAAAAATCAACTATACCTTCCGAATAGTTGAAGTTAGCTCCCGCATTTCCACCGGGTTTGCCTCCCCAAGGATAACTTATACCGGCGGTAACACTGCCGTAGTAGCCTTTCTGGCGGTCCTTTTTTAGTACCAAATTTATAATACCCGCAGTACCTTCGGGTGAGAACTTAGCAGAAGGATTGGTAATCACTTCTATCTCTTTTATACTTGCAGCAGGCAGTTGCTCTAACACCTGTGCGCGTGTTTCTGCCGACAACCCCGAAGGTTTGCCATTTATCCATATCTCTACCGCATCTGAATTGCGAAGCGAGATATTTCCCTCTTGATCAACCTCTACTGATGGAACATTCTCCAGCACATCGGTAACACTACCACCTGCAGAAGCGATACTCTGGTCAACGGAAAAAACTTTCTTGTCAAGTTCAAAACGCATGTCAGAGCCTTGACTTACTATTTCAACCTCATTAAGTGTCCTACTGTCTTCTTGCAACAGTATCTTGCCCAAGCGAATATCCGAACCTTGGATATTTACTTTTTTCACTACCGGCTGGTAGCCTAAAAAACTTATACGAATCTCTAATTCGCCTTTTTCAACCGTTGTTAGTGCAAACTGCCCGTCAATGTCCGACATAACACCCACAAGGGGAACCGAATCACCTTTATGACACAACACTACATTGGCAAACGACACAGCCTCGCGACTTTGCTTGTCCTGCAAAGTGCCGGTTATCGTAGTTTGAGCACTTATGGCAAGCACACAAAAAAGCAACAATATAGTGAATTTTATTTTCATCTTTCAGTTAGGTTAGGTTGCTCAAGTAGCCATACCACTGCCTGTCGGTAGCCGTCAACGCCTTGTCCTACAATGGTATGTTTGCAAACATCCGTGAGCAACGAATTCCGACGAAACGGCTCACGAGAATAAATATCTGTAATATGAACCTCTACCACAGGCGTTTCCACCGCTGCTACACAATCTCTTAATGATACACTGTAATGAGTTAGCCCACCGGCGTTCAAAACTATAGCGGTATCAGACTTAAAAACTATTTGCTGAATATAATCAATGATTTCTCCTTCATGATTGGACTGAAAGTAGGAGAATTTCACTTGCGGGAATTGCTTTATAAGTGTTGAAAGAAACTGCTCGAACGGCATCGAACCATATTTTTCAGGTTCGCGCCGTCCAAGCAAATTCAAATTCGGACCATTTATAATAACAATCTCCATAATCAAATATCCAACAGCGTAGCGGTATCAAATCCGACAGCGCAGCGGTCTCAAATCTTATAAAATCTCAAACTCTACACGACGGTTGTTCTGACGACCTTCAGGTGTGTCGTTTGTATCAACCGGCTCTCTTTCGCCACGGCCTTCAGCCTCCATACGATCGGCAGCAATACCGCGGTCAATCATACTCTGGCGAACAGATTTAGCACGACCGTCAGAAAGTTTCATATTAGCAGCGTCAGAACCTACACTATCGGTATGACCTAAGATACGGATACGAACATCGGGGTTGGCACTGAGGAATGTATAAAGCAGTTGAAGCGAAGGCTCTGACTCAGGAAGAATCTCGGTCTTGTTAGTAGCGAAATATACATTCTCAATAACAATCTTTTGTCCTTTCTTTACAGGCAACATCTTGATAGTGAGTGAATCATCGTGATGAACACCGCTTATCATCATATCTTCGTAACCAAACTCCATAACCTTGATGCAGTACTCACCTTTTTTCAGTTTTGTTTCTGCAGCACCATTAACGCTATCAGTGCGAAGGTCAGCAAGTGGTTTTTGGCTCTCGCAATCAACAACTTGTGCTTCAACGGACATAGGTTTGCCTGTTTCGGCATTGATAACATTAACGCGAAGTGGTTTGTCGATCTTCTTCATCGGCACATTGATTTCGTGTTTCTCACCGGGTTGGCTGTAAGAAACCTCACCTTCAGCAGGCAGATAGCCGTCAGCACGGAACGAGAGTTTGTAGTTACCATTGTGCATATTGCGCTTCAGATAACCTTGCGGAATACGGGCATTACGAACTTCCAAACGAGCATTGTCTTTGTTCTCAATATCCATATAAGCAAGTTTCAGTTTCTCACCTGTCTCAAGGTCGGTTACATTAACGATAAGTTGTTGTGGAGCAACTGACTGACCCATACCTGTTTGTTTCTTTACTTTAGGACGGTTGAGTTGGAAACGAATATCAAACTTAACACCTACAAGCAGAGTGTTAACCTTACCACCATTGAAACTGTAAATACTGTTCAATGTCGGAGCCACATTGGAAGCGGCAGCAATATCGGCAGCATAACCTTCCGATTTAGTCTTTACATCATTCAAGATACCATAATCGGCAAAGAAACCAAGACGATAGGAATTTCTAACCATATAGCGTTTTTTGCCTTTTACGACTTCGCGTTGCAGGGACTTCTCTGATAGCCATTTATCAAGCACAAGACCCAACTCTACAGATGCCTGAATGTTAGGCAGTTTCTGTTTGAATTTAGGATGCTGAGAAAGACTTGTAGGGTCACCCTCACGAGCGTTATTATCAGTACTTTCCAAAGCACCTAACTGTCCATCATTGTTTGCATAGTACTCACGATAAAGATTGATATCTGCCTTTGAATGAGCAGTTTGGAACAAACCAATACCGATTTTAGGACCAACCAAAAAATAGAAACTGCCAAACTGACCACCGAACATTACAGGTATATTCAACTGACCTATCAACTGGTTTTCTTTCCAATTGGTCAATCCAAATTGGTTAACTTGAAATCTCTTATGGTCAGAAGAAGGACTTGGAGCAGCAGCAAGCGTCAAATCACTCACTTTATTAAACGAACTGAGCATTGACAATTCCACACCCGTGCGGAATAGGAATTTCTTGTACTGAAGTTCGTATGCAAGTTGCAGATAACCGCCTACGCCACCTTTCCAACTTGCAGTATCAACATTATGCATCAATGCTGAATAACCCAAGCCAATACCCGGAGAGATGTAATGAATAGCCTCCTCTTTTTGAGCCTTTGGCTTACCAAACATAGCAACTGCCATAAGCAGTGCCATCATCAAAGTACTAAACTTTTTCATAATAATTATTTTTTGTTTTAACTATTTTCACTTCTTATGCAAAATCTTGCAGTAACTTGCAAATTTACATATTTTTTTGCTAAATAACAAAAAAAAGCGATATTTTTATCGCTTTTTTGTTTCTTGTTAAGCGTTTCTGTACGCTTTGGGAGTCATACCTGTATGAGATTTGAAAAACCTGTTAAAAAATGACACATTGTCGAACCCTAACGACATTGCAATCTCTTTTATCTGCAAATTGGTCAGTTTGAGTTGAGATTTGGCATCCGTCAGAAGTGCGTCAGTAATCAAATCACCTGCCGTTCTGCCACTTACCTGTTTTATTGTTGAACACAAGTGTGGCAGTGTGATACGCATACTGTCTGCATATTGCACCACATGATGCCACTCTGCATAATGATCAAGCACAAGTTTTGAATACTGCTGGTAAATCTCGGTCTTGCGGTCTTGCACATCAGCAGGTTTGCCCTGCAAGTTCTCCAAATAAGAAATTTGCAGAATGTTAAATACATACAGCATCTTTTGTGTAGTAAGTAAAGAAGGACGGCAATTAAGTGCCTTCAGAAGCACTTCTATCATTGACCTATAAGTGTCTGCATGCTCTTTCGAGAGATGTATAACCGGCTCACTTGAACTCAATGTATCCAAACGAAGACGAGTATTAAACGCATTCTTCTCCAAGAAAGCGGAAGAAAACAATATGTAATACACTAATGCATCGTCAGAGAAATTGTCAATCAAAAGAAAACTGCCGGGCTTCAAGTAGAGAAAATCATTTTCGTGAAACTCATACTTGTCGATATCAATTGTAGCAGACGCATGACCACGAACCATAAAAGCGTATGTTCCGCAAAGAATTTTGCAGGGAAACTTACCATACTCGTTCATCAACTTACCACTTGCATCACCAACAAGATAATCCATCGGGCAATCAAGCAGTGGTATATTCTTCTCTTTTGCTTTCATAACAAAAAAAAATTTATCAACCCTTATTTTTTTTGCAAATATACAAAATATTTTTCAATTCTTAAAATTTATGTATATTTTTTTGCATAAAAACTGCCTTTTTGTATAAATTTCATAAAATTTTGTACATTTTTGCAGTTTGGTATATTTATTGCAACAATTCACAGAATATAGCTATCCCTATTCAAGTGTAATCAGATAATTGTTGTGAAGAAACTGCGCCTTATATATTGCCTAATTCTATTGCTGTTGTTATCAAATGTCAATGCAGATGAGCAACACTTGCAAAGCGCTCACATAGAGGGCAATGACACTGTGGCAACATACTACCTTCACGAGATTTTTATTTATCCGCCTATGCAGTTCAAAAACAAAAAGCAAGAGCGGTTTTATTGGCGAACAGTCAGAGATGTGAAACTTACACTACCCATCGCCAAGATACTTACGAAAGAGATGATTCGCACCGACTCCGTGATGAGCACAATGTCAAGAAAAGAGCGACGACGCTTCTGGAAACAATACGAGAGACTGCTTTATACTCAATATGAAGCGCAATTTCGGGATATGACTGCAGGACAAGGGCAAATGCTAATGTTGCTTATCGACCGTGAGAGCGGACAAACATCATATAATGTTATAAAAAAATATAAAGGCGGTTTTGTGGCAGGATGCTTTCAAATACTCGCCAAAATGTTTGGCAACGACCTAAAAGCCGAATACGACGGCAACGACAAAGACCAAATCGTTGAGCGGGTCATAACTCTCGTCGAAGCCGGACAACTATAAAGTAGTGATAAATTCACTATTTTTATCAATTTATTGTCGGAAATTATTATATTTAAGCAATTTTGTGTTGGATTTTCAAGTTTTTTTATGTAACTTTGCAGTCGCTAAAAAAATTGGTATGAAGAACTTTATTTGCTATACATTTTGTCTCTTTTGTTTTCTTAACATATATGCACAACAACTGCAGATAGTTGATTTTCACCTTGACGAGACAGACCAGTCTGCCAACCGCGCCGGCTCAGAAGTATTCGACCTTGACGATAACCCCTGCGCCCTTTTGCGTCTGCAAACCACAGTCAAAGGCTTTTCGTTTGATATGGGAACAATCGGTTTCTGTTCTATCGATGAGACCCACCCGGGGGAGATATGGGTATGGCTTCGCAACGGCACACGCTTTATGTCTGTGTATCACCCGCAGTTAGGCTCAATTGTGCGCTACCCTATTCCCGTAAAGATAAAAGGCAAACAAACATATTACGCACGGCTATTGTCCGGCAAAGTAACAACCGTAGTTGAATCAGCAGTAACAGAACAATATGTCAAATTCTATGTTGAGCCCGAAGAAGCATTAGTTACCCTCGACGGCATTGACCTTCCATTGTCGGAAGGTGTCGGCTATCGGATGATGCTTTTCGGCGAATATGACTACCGCGTTGAAGCGGCTGACTATCACCCAAATGTCGGAAAAATAAAAGTTAATGACCCCGACAACCCGCACGAGTTGCATATTCGCCTCAAACCCGCTTTTGGCTGGATAAAAATTGACAAAGGAATGGCTGACGGCTCATCTGTTTATGTAGATAACCGCTTCGTCGGGAAAGCACCATTACAAACAGATAAGTTGTTAAGCGGCTCTCATAGAATAAAAATTCTAAAACCTAATTACGCTCCTTGGGAGAAAGTTGTTACTATTGAAGACGAACAAATCCTTACTCTGCAACCCGACATGGAAGGTCAATTTGCCTATGTAACATTTACAGTACCTGAAAATGTCGATATCTACATAAACGACCAAAAAAGAGGTTCGGCTACCGTCTCCGGCGAATTTGTATATGGTCCATACATAGTAGAGACACGCAAAGAAGGACATCGCTCATCTGTTCTTAGAATAGAACTTACACCACAACATCACAACCAAACGATAACTCTACAACCGCCCACACCAATCTATGGCACAGTGCAAGTTGAGAGCAATATCACTGACGCTACCGTCTTTTTGGATAATGAAAAAGTAGGTCGGGTACCTTTGCAACTTCGACAAGTACTCATCGGCAAACATACAATCACTCTCAAACGACAAGGTTATGCCGATGCTGTCAAAGAGATAGAAGTGGAAGAAGGCAAAACCATTACTGCACATTTGGACTTGCGCTCGTCTATTACCGCCACATTGACTTGCACCAAACCTAATGCACAGATATTTATCCGTGAGAAAGGAACAAAAGAGTTCCGCTCTTTAGGCGTAGGCACTTGGACAGGACAACTGTCAAAAGGCGATTACGAAGGCAAAACAACTATCCCGGGCGCTACAGATGTCATAACACAATTCAGCATCAGCAAAACAAACACCACCATAACGCTCAATGCTCCCAAAACAAAACTTCCACCCATACTGCCCATTACTGTCAGAGGACAGACATTCAATATGATAAGAGTGGAAGGTGGCACATTCTCTATGGGTGCAACCGATGAGCAAGGAGGCGAAGCCTTTGGTAGCGAAAAACCTGTTCATACCGTTACCCTCTCTACCTATTTTATTGCAGAAACTGAAGTTACACAAGCCCTTTGGTATGCCGTTATGGGAACAAGTGTCAGAGACCAACGCGACAAAAACGAACCTAACGGACTTATCTACGGAGTTGGGCAGGACTTCCCTATGTTCTATGTAACCTACAACGACTGCTTGCAGTTCATTCAAAAACTCAACGAAATTACAAAACAGACATTCCGCTTGCCTACAGAAGCCGAATGGGAGTTTGCAGCACGAGGTGGCAACAATGCTAAAGCAACCAAGTTTGCCGGAAGCGACAAGTTGGACGAAGTAGGTTGGTTTAATGAGAACAGCGAAAACTTCACACACCTTGTTAGACAGAAACTACCAAATGAGTTAGGCTTATACGACATGTCAGGAAATGTATGGGAATGTATAATCGCCAAAAAGAAAAATACAATTTTCCAAAAAGAAAAGTACATTTTTTCAGCGAAAATTTGAGCGGACGACTTTTCTGGTCGCCCGCTCTTTTTATCTCTTGTTTCTGTCCGCAAACTCTCCGTTTTTGTCATTACATTTTATTGTTTTGTCATTACTTTTCCTTAATTTGTCATTGAATTTGCGAAAAATCCGCTTCCAATGACAACTATGTCATAGTTTGTGTCATTGCTGTTTCAACATTATTTCAATGTTGTTTAAGCGGTGTTATAATGCTGTTTTAGGGTTCACACATTCAACACGAACTTGATGTCTTTTTCGCCGTTGAGGAGGCGGAAAGTGTTAAGCAGGTTCGTTTCGTATATGTGGACGTTGGCAAGGAACAATGTGATACTGTTTAATGGTATGCCGATTTCGCGTGCCATAAGATACAAGTGATAAATGTCTGAAGGCAAGCCGAGGCTCGCATCACTACTGCGTTGGTAGGCAGACACAATGAGCGAGCCTGTGGTTTGTTCGGTGTTCGGGTCTGTCGTGTTTTCTATCTGAAACTGCACGAGGCTGAGGCAGGGTTGTTGGTTGGTCTGTGCGCCTGTTTCGCCGAGGAAGAGGACATAGTTCTTGCTCTCGCGCATCTCTTGTCTGATTTTCTCTACGAGTGCCGGAAACTTGCGGAAATAGGTGGGGTAACTGTTGATGAGTTGCTCTCCGCAATAGTCCCACCATGTTATGCCTTCGGCTCGGTATTGTTCGGTGGCGGTTATGCCGGCTTCGAACATCTGCAGCTCGGTGCGGAGTTTCTTGCGTGCTATGCCGTGGGTCTCGAAGATGTCAAGCAGGTCGGCCGGTGTGAGGTGCAGCACCTGATTGGTGAGGTACTTGATTGAGCCTTTGCGGTTGGTCTGCGTTTGTCCGTTGTCAAGTATGTCGGCAAGGACTTGGTAGTATTTGTTGGTTGGTTTCATGCTGCGTTCCTCCTTTCTGTTGGTTGGTGTTTGTAGAGCATTATGTCGATAAAGCCTGCGGAATAGTTGAGGTTGGTGGCATAGTCGATGCGTGTTGCGCCTTTGAACGGGTTGCCGGTTTGGTATTCGTCGTCGAGCCATTCGCAGAGTTCCAAAATACTGCTTTTCTCCGATGTGAAATAGAAGTAGTTGGTGTCGTGGAGTGTGTGCAGGACATCGAGGTAGTCGCGCAGTTTCCAATAGCCGGTGTAGGTGGTGGCTTGTGTGGATAGGTACGGCGGGTCAATGAGGAAACAAACGCCGTCTTGGTTTTGATACTTGCGGAAAAGGCGGCGGTAGTCTTGGTGTACGATAGTCAGTCCGTCAAGGTAGCCGTCGGCAGTGTAGTCAGACTGGCGCAGGGTATTGTAGAGGGTGTCTTTTTGCAGTTCTGCGAGTGAGGTGACATAGCGTCCTGAAAAGACGATTGAGGCGGAGAGGGTTACGTAGTCAAGATAGCCTCGTTGGTCGTATTCGGCAATCTTGCTGATGACCTGTGAGCGCACGGGTTCTTCTATGCGTTTGAGGTCGGGGTAACCTTTGAGGATTTCTCGTAGGTCGCGCAGAAGTGCGTTGGTGGTGGGTATTGCCGCCAAGCGTTGGGAGTAGTTGTCGTAGTCGTTGTAGATGATAGTCGCGTCCGGTCGGACTGTGTGAGTGAAATGCGACAATAAGCCGCTGCCTCCGAAGAGGTCAACGAAGGTGTGGCAGTCGCCAAATTCTTTGAGTAGTGCCGCCTTGAATTCTTTGTTCCAGCGGCGTTTTTGTCCCATAAATGGGAGCGGTGCTTGTGTGTAAGTCTTTGACATAAGCGTTGAATTTTGTGAGTGAAACATTAAATTTATTTGGAGAATTGAGAAAAAAGCAGTACTTTTGCACCATCTCTCTTACCACTTGCGGGGTTTTGCCGCAGGGTCATATAACATAATGAAGCGACATGACCGCTTGCTGGGACTACTATGTCCTCGGTAGCGGTCATGTCGCTTGCAAATGTGGTCAGATAGAAAGGTAAGAGAGTTTATCTGCCACAGCCGAGGGCATTTTTTGTTGCCCTACGGCTTGCGTATATGTCGGTCGGCGGTTCGGGTGGTTAGGAATGACCACTGCAAAAACGCTTCTTTTTTCTCAATCTCAGGTTTGTTATTCTATCAGCCAAGATTGGCTGATGCTTTCTTTTGGTCAGCCATGTATGGCTGACGGCGGTCGCGGTTTGGCTCGGTTGCCAAAGGGTTATTTTTTGCGTCCTTTTTTGAGGTCGTTGGTTATTGCTTTTCGGTCAACTTCGCTGTAGATTTGTGTGGTTTGCAGTTTTTGATGTCCGAGTAGTTTTTGTATGGTTGTTATCTGTACTCCGTTTTGTGAGAGGAGTGTTGCAAAGGTGTGGCGCGAGGAGTGAAAGGTTATCTTGCTATCTATTTTGAGGCGGTCGAGTACCTGACGTAGTGTCTTGTTAACGGATGAGTTGGTTTGTAGCGCCTTTGTCAGACGTTCTATTTTGCCGTTGTATTTATCCACCAACTGAAGCATTTTGCCGTTAAATAGTTCCGCACATGGTATTTCAACGATGAAGCCGGTCTTGACCATTTTCTTTGTTAACCATCCGTCTTTGATATGTTCAGAACGGAGTGTTATTACATCAGAAAATCTTAAACCGGTGTAGCAACCTATAAGGAACGCATCTCGTACTTTATCCTCTATGCCTTTGAGTGTCATTTTCTCTAATCGGTGCAATTGCTCAATAGTAAGAAAGCCCTTCTTTGAAACCATCTGCTGTATGCGAAATCGGTCGAAAGGGTTGACTGGTATGATGTCGCGTTTTTTTGCTTCGTTGAGAATAGCACGCAACAGACGCAAACGACTGATGCGGGTGTTGTGTGCTATCTCTGAATCGCGAAGCCATTTGTCGTAAGCAACGACAAACTGATAATCAACATCAGTGATAAGCGTTCCCTTGCGGAACTTTTCAATATTGTTAAAGAGCGTTTGGTAGTTTTGTTTTGTGAGGTTTTTACGCTCACTTTGTTCTACCACCTGTGTTCCGAAATCCGAGAGTTTTGCAGCCGGTGATATGTGCTGCCTAACGGCTTCTCTTAGCATTGGCAAATGGACATCTACACCTTTTTTAATGTATTCAAGTTCCACTCGCTCGACCTCCTGTATCATCAGACATAGTGCGTAATTCAGGCTGTCGGCGTTTGGTGTTCCGGTAACGGAACCATTACTGAAATACTCCGGTTGTACATAAGTGTGAGTACTAAAATAAATGCGGCGTTTTTGCTGTGAGCACTCAATTTCTATTAGGCCTTCGCCTCGCTTATTGAGTCGCCTCGCTCGGTTAAAAACTAACTTGTAACGAATTTTGTTGAGCATAAGACATTAAAATTTTATGGTTTTAACTAATGTTGTTTCCCTGAATAATATGAGGATTAGTTCGGGAACAACTTATTATTTTACCTTAAACTTGTCCGTCTAATATGCTCATTTTTCTTGACATACAAAAATTTTACGTTACTTTTTTGTTTTTGGTATTTGCTTATTGCTGCAAATGAATTGCAACAATAAGCAAACGCCACATTTATTTTAAGCCATTTTTAAGCCCATTTTAATGGCATTTTTAGGCAGCCGGAACGAGGTCGGCAGGGTTCCAAATTTTGAGTTGGCCACTACTATTAAAGCCTGCAACTTGGGTATAATTTTTGTTAGTTGCGAAGTTTATGAGAAGGCGGTTTGTGTCGGAATAACCATGTGTTCCATTGAGTATTTGCGCATATTCAATACTTGTGCCTGAGTCTGTAGAAGCCTTTTGTACATCAACATAATAAACATGCTCAAACAATGTAAGGTAGTGGGTGTTAGCTGCAAACAAATTTTTATAA
>JAFVAX010000059.1 GCA_017480285.1 Paludibacteraceae bacterium
GAAGCATTGTCTGCTATGATAAACTCTTTCTTCTCTGCCTCCGACAATTCAGAAGCCTTGACTATCTCAACAGTCGGCTTTTCGAGCCATTCCTGCCAAGCAGCAAGTAGTTGCTCTTGCTCGCTTTTGGTCAGTCGCTGGTAGTTCTTTGTCTTACCGATGATAGCCGCTATCTGCTCAAATGTCATACCTGCTATACGGTTCAGAGCCGTAACGCGCATATTACCGCCAAGCACTACCATTTTAGCGTCCACGACCACAGGACGGATAGAAATCATCTTCGGAAAAACAAGCAAACGCTCCACTAACAAGTTAAGTTTCTGCTCTCTAATGGTGCGCGGATTGTTGTTGTTTACTCTCACTTGGGAAAGTTTCACTTTTTCTGTCTTCATACTAATAATAGTTTAATTTATTGATATATTGAGTGTTGATTATTCCCACACTTTGTCTTGTTGGTACTCTCCGAACAGTCCCCAACGGCACATACTTGCGTAGATAGGTGTATCAAGTTTGTACGCTTTGCGTAGATATGTAGGGTCTATGTTTTGTTTTCCCTCAACAATAGTATTACCTGCATTGTCGGTGATATGCATATCTACCTCTTGCTTGCCAATGCAACAAGCGAGCGAAACAAAGATGTCGCACTGATTTTGCAGAGCATAGTTCTTCGCGAGTTTGCGAGCCGCAAGGTTGAGTGTTAGGTCTGCCTTTGAGCCGTCTTTCGTCCACGGTGAGCCTCCACCGATACGGCAGTTGCCGCCGTAGAAATCAACAGCAAGTTTGCGCCCTGTCGTACCGCAATCAGCAATGGAAGAATGAGCCACATACGAGCCTGTACCGTTCACGATGAGTTCGTATGTTCCCGGTATATGCTTCCTTACGAAATTTTTGACCACATCAACGTGCGTCATACGTAGCGGAATAGCGACTATCACCTTGCTGATTTTGCCGTCCGTAAGAACAACTTGTGTCTTGATGTCAAGCCCGCCAATGCCGGAGTCGAAAAGTACTTTGTTGAGCCGTTTGGCAATGGTGTGGTCGGTCGGCATTCCGCAGGTCTGCTTGTTGTAGGTACACATACCGAAGAAAATGCCTTGGTCTCCCCAACCGTGCAAGCCGCGTGCTATATCTGCCGACTGTTGCCCGATGTATTGGTGTACTTCGAGTTCATCGCCACATATCGTGTTAGCAATGCCCCACCTGCGAGCATAATCACGCGTGTAGCCTATCCCATTGACTGCTTCGCGAACAAATTTCGCAATCTCATCATCTGAAAAATGACATTGAGAACTAACCTCACCTGCAAGATTGACGGTGTAGTCTTTAATTTGAACCTCTACTGCATATCGTGTGTTCGGGTCGCGTTCTATGTAGCGGTCAAGCAGGTAAGAGCTGATGTAATCAGCTATCTTGTCAGGGTGTCCGAGTGATACGTATTCTGAAAATGTAATCATAGTGTTGAAAGTTTGTAATTAGGCTGCAAAGATACGCAATTTTTGCGTTATATGCAATTATTTCGTGCATTTATTGTGTATTCATGTCGCTTTTTATATCGTTTTCGGGTAAAAACGCACCATTTATTGCATTTTTCAGTAGTAGCAGGGTGTTATTGGTCAGTAGTGATGACGGAGTACAGCGGAACACCCTCCAACCGCATAGAGTCGCCGTGTTATACTTATTCATATCACCAAGGAAGCCTTGCGGACGGACGTGTCGTCCCTGCGTCCATACTCCGCCCTCAACCTCAAGAGCAATCTTGTATTTGGGTAGTGCATAGTCAAAACGCCACTTGCGGCTCTTATAGAACTGATACTCCTTGATACACTCCACACCCAACTCCTTTGCACATAACTGCGTAAAGATGTCGGTAGGCGGTAGAGTTATTTTTTTCAAATTTTGCGCTCTCGCACTTTTCTTTGTGCGTTTGATAAATTCCTTATTCATACTTAAAATCGTTGTTTCTCGTCAAAGAGAACGTAACATCTGCTTCCCCACGAGCAAAACCGTAAGAAAGCAGACGAATGAAATTGTTAGAATGGCATGTCCGAATTGTCGGAAGCGTCGAATGATGTCGAAACAGGCATTTGCTGTTGTTTGCGCTCAATCTCTCGGAGTCCTCCGAGGATAGGCAACGCGCGCCGTTGTTCATCACTCATCGCGTCATATTCCTCCCTCGGAATTTGCTGCTTGATACAATGAGTGTCCGAGTACTGTTGGTTCTGCAACTCAATAGCTGTGCAGTCAAGATAAACACCTTTCTCGCCAAGGTACAAGCGGCTGTCATCGATAGGAATAACAAGACAGCGTTTAGTGGTTGTGCGTCCTTTCAGATTGGTTACGCACGCTCCCTGCAATTTCAGCAGGTCGATTTTAATGCCGTAATTAGCCATAATTGTTAATTTTTTTGTTAATGTTTATTTATTCTGGTAGTTCATACCATTCTTTTACGTTATCAGGGAACTTGCCGCCGATAGGGTGCAGGAAATAGGTTGCACCCTCGAAAGTGCGCACCACTACGCGCTTATCCTCGGCAGGCGTTCGTTCTTGAACACTAATCCATCCGTCTTTGCTTTGTGCCTCATGCTCTGCTTTGGCTACGCTCACTTCGTAAATGCTTGTCTTTGCTTCCGAAATAAGTTCTTGAACTCGGAATAGTTTTTTGTTGGCTTCATCAAGCCTCTTTTGAATTTCTTTGTCTATCATATCCATTGTTTTATATGGTTCTTATACTCAACAGGAAACCAATAGTTGAACTCTCCGCGTTCGAGGGCTGCTATTTCTTCCTGTAGTTTGTTAATCTTTGAAAGTCTGTCGTCTTCCGCGAAGCCGAACAGGTCATTTGCTGTCTGATTCTGCAGCTTCTTTATTTGCGCACGTTTAGCATGCAGGAGCGTTGTTCTCTTCTCTGCAATATAATCCGCCCCGACTTTGAATTCTTCTGACTGCTGCTTGATAGATAGCCGGACTTTTCTTTTTGGGTGTTTCACCTTGACGCGGGCTGCGATATACTCAAAGAACCACCGCCAACGCAAAGCAAGGTTCATTGGCATTTTGGCTCGGTAGTAAACGACATCTTCCACGATTTGCGTTTCCCGCTCCATTGATACATCTATGCGAACTATCATTAGTGGTTCGTGTATTGGTGGTGTTGTCATATTTGTAGTTCTAATTGACATCCTGGTTCTTTGTACTTCGGGTGGTTTTTCATATAGTGTGAGTACAATGCCTTCTCAATGCGTTTGCGCTCGGCTTCAGATACGTTATTCTTATCGGCTATTGAGTTTGCTTGTAATGCCTCTTGCAGGCTTCCATGGTGCTTGTCAAGAAATACATCATATCTGGTGTATAACCTTATCGCATTCTGCGCCTCCGCTTTCTCTGCATCCGTTTGGTATCGTGTGTAACATACATCCATAAAACGAGTAACACCATCCATTCCGTCTGCGCCAATTCGTGGACCGGGACTATCATTGAGAAACATAACTACTATAGCTTCACGCTTGATGACCTTAGAAAGTTTAGCCCAACCATAATATACAGGTAGTAATGTCTTCATATTTCATTCAAATAAAGTCGGTTGTATTTTTCTTTCAACGGTTACAATGGTGTCGTTATGTTCGCGACCGTGGCAGACAATCAATATCTCTACAATCTCAAAACCGAGTTTCTTGCCGAACCCACAGGAGTTCCAACCGCAACTGATAGCATAGCCTCCTGTACGGATTTTCGGTGCTATGGCTCGCTTGATGGCATACGGAAAATGCGAGGCATCACGGCGCATAAAGTCCTCCACACCTATTGACTGATAACATTCTTTGACTTGCGTAATAGAGTACGGCGGGTCAAATAGTACACCTGCGAACCTGCCTTGTATCTCATTGGCAAATTGTTCTGCGTGCAAGTGGTATTGGGCGGGTTTTGCAGGGTTGAGGTCGTTGGTTATCTCAGCAGGGCTGTTCTCTCCTGCAAAAGGGTCTATCCAACCTTTGCCGTCACCGACATATCTTGCAAGCAGTTCTGCTATCGGTTTTATCGTGAATGTATGCATTGAGGGCATTGCCCATTTTCGCCTGATATTCATAATAATACCTCTCCAAGTTTGATTATAAACACCTCATCAACAGGGTGCGCACCCCATTCGGGCTTGCCCTTACCGATGTTAATACCCTCACATCCTGTACTCGTTCCTCCAGCTCCGCAGAACAAATCTATGTATAATAATTGCTGTTTCATATTATTCGTCTATTGTATATTCTAAATTTCGGGGATGCCAATGCTTCCCACAATTCCTACATGTGCAAGAGGTTCTGATATGCTCTCCACCATCTCCTGCGCCGTTTGCTATTACGCGCCCTTCTTCTACTTCGTAGAGCAGTTCCTGGACGTACTCGTCGCAGATTTGAAAGTTCCTACTACCGCATTGCGGGCATTTCTTATCAGTCATATTTTTTCCTCCTAAATTTCTATCGGTAATCCATACCTATCTACGCCTTTCGCAAAGTCTGCTATCAGCCCCCAATGAGCGGACGAATTGCTCTCTATAACCGGATATGCGTATTCTTCGTCATCATCATCGCCCCATCCTGCATCGTGAAATCCGCATTCTTCCTCTATCGCTCGATATACCTCCTCTTCGTCGAAATTATACCACACACCATTCTCTTCTGCGTGTGAATCAATACGTACAAGCCACCAATAAGGTCTGTCATCAAGTGTCCCGAAATAAATCAGTTTCATTCCGTCACCGAATACTCTTTCAAGCAGATATGGTTTGAATTTCACGGCATCACCCCAGAGAGCCGCTTCCGTTTCTTCCTGCTCTTTTGCGAGGAATTTGTTTATTTGTTCTTCTGTCATAGATACCTAAATTTCGTGAAGTGAATAATAACCATCGGCTCGGAGAGGTCATAGTTGCCTGTAGTGAACCAATCTTCCCAGTCCGACAGAGACAAACCGTCGTTGGCAGCAAGTTTCCGATAGTCAACCTCCGTAGTCCCTCCGACGATTGGGCGGTGCAGTTCGCGGTCTTTCTTGGAGTTGTTTCCAGCAAAGCAGAGCGACTGCATGCCAATACCGTCCTCTTTGTACAGCCGCATAATCTCCACCTGCTTGCTCGCGTAGGGCTTTCCCTCCCATTCCCGGACGGACAGATACGCCCTGCCTGCTTCTATCTCGTCGAAGCGTTTGCGCCATAAATCGCAGTTTCCTCGAAGCGTGTGGCGTTTGTAGTCACTATCGACTTTGTCCGTACTTGGTTTGTTATTGATTGTATCAAGTACCTTTGCCTTGAAATGTGTGCTTTTTCCGGCTCTTGGGTGCGTTGCAGGGAACACCTGCGATAGTGTTAATACATAAGTTTTCATTTCTCACCTCCTTTCAGCAGTTCGGGGTTGTCATAGATATTACCTCTCTCGCTCTCTTTTGCCGTTGGAAAATCAATGTTAGTTTGGCTGTCGCACACATCATTGCATTTGACAACCTCATTTTCACGGTTGAGCCATATAGGCATTAGTACGCCCTCAATGTCGTCCGTTCCTGCGCTTGATATGTGCGTAACTTTCATTGCCTTTGTTCCGTTCAGGTCGATACGCACTTGCGCGTCACCGCCCATTGCATTAACAAGCCTCTCAAGGAACTTGCTACTGATACCGATAGCGTCCATTTCCTCGCGGTCTCCCAATTCATCGAATATCTTTGCGAAATTAGGTACTTTAATTGCGCTCTCGTTGGTGTTTGGTCTCGGTGCTGATAAATCCCTTACGCAATAGATAATCTCATTGCCTGCCTCGTCTTTTGCGTGAAAGCCCTGTTCATCTATCGTCACAAAACTTTCTGAAAGCAGTTGCTTGTAGCTGTCAGCGTGTATAGACTTGCCGTCAAGGTGTTGTATCTCCTCTTCCGTAAACAGGTTGTAACAAACGGTTGCTATGTCGGCTCTAACAATTATATGTGCGTCTGTAGCATAAGCATAGCCATTGCGGAAATGAATGTAATGAATGTATTGTCGCACATCACTCCTGTCTGTTGCGCAACATAGGTGCAATTTGAATACGTTGCCGAAGTTGCGTCTGTCTTCTGAAATGTTCTTCATACGTTGAAATGTTTATAAGTTGATATTTATGTTTAGAATGGGCAGTCAGTATCGTCATTGTCGTAGCGGTCGTTCGCGAATGGGTCGTTATATTCATCGTCTGTCTCGAAATCGAAAACGGCTGCTGCTTCTGCGTCTGCTTGCCTTTGTTGTAGGTCGTTGATAAGGTGATTGCTATTGTCCCATTGCGGCTCTTGTCCGTCAACGTGAGGTGTATAGCGACCATTGTTAAGATTGTACTTGAAATAGCATTTGCCCACCTCTCCAAGATGTCGGAACTTGACTTTTGACACTCTGATTTCTACTTTCTCGTTGATACGGTCTCGGTGAACAATTATACCGAAATCGCACTTGTTGTAAAAGTGTGCAGAACCGCTGATGTCGTAGAGCGTAGGAGGTTCAATAATGCCGTCTTTACTTTTGGGCATTTTAGTGGGGTGCGCCATAAGAACCACCAATACGTCGTTCTGCTGTGCGAACTTGGTAAGTTTATCAAGCAGCCCACTTATATACTGCGTCTCGTTTTGGTTTCCTTGCTCATTCTCCAAACGGTTATAAGGGTCTATGACCAATACTTTTATTCCCCTCCTGCGAACGAGGAATTTGGCGCGCTCCAAGATACTATCAACGCGGAAATCGTCTCTTGGACTGATGAAGAAGAAATCTGTTTCGAGGTGCTGCTTTACTTGCTGATATTCTCCTAATGGTAGAGTAGCCTTGCTGAAACGCTTTCCTGTGAATTTCTCAATCAGTTTAGAAGCGTGATATGCCAATGGCGCGTTTTCGGGTGAGAAATAAGCAAAACGCCAACCATAACGCATATTCAGGCGTTCTGCTATTTCATCTATAAATTCAGATTTACCGCTTCCAGGAATACCTGTAACAACGAGCAGTCGTTTCGTTTCAAAAGAGCAGAGTTTGTCAAAATTGTCGTGTCCTATGGTTACTCCTTTCTGTAAGCCGTGTTCAAAGATATTATCAAGTGACTCCTCAAAGTCGGAAACTACAAATATGCCCTCTATCTTGATTTCAGGTGCGTCTGCAAGGCATTGCAACAGGCTTTTCTTGCCGTATTTCTGCAAATGCTCGTTAGCGTCCTTGCAGCCATCGCCATATTGCACTATCCGACAACGTTCTGCGCCTAAACGTCTGACAAGTTCATCACGTAGCAGTATGCCTTTGCTATCCGTATCAGAGGCAATGTATATGGTGTCTTTGTTCTCAAAATACTCCTCTATATAGTCATCGAGATAGGTCAAGTTGCTATTCGCTCCGTTGGGTACGCTCACTACATCGTGCCTACCACATTCGTAGAACGATAGCGCGTCCATTTCTCCCTCTGTGATGATACACTCCGTTGTGTCCTTAATAGCGTCTATGTTGTAGGGTAGGAGTTCTGCGCCTGTAACCATTTTGAAGCATTTGTCACCCGTACGGAACTTGGTGTTTACAAGTTCTCCATTCTTGTAGTAATTGAACTGAACCGTATTCCACATTTTGCCCTCTTTCTGTGGCATTGGTTCCAAGCCCTCTGTTATGTGCATAGCCTCTACCGTAGCGCGGCTGATACCGCGTCCGGCGAACCATGCCAATGCTTTATCCGACATCGCTGTCTGTTGACGGGGCTTCGGCTTGCGGTATTCCTTGTGTTCGCGTTTGGATTGTGCAGGCTGATACCACGCTTGCTGTTTTACCCATTCCTTACGTTCTTCAGAGGTAAATTCCAAATGACCGCTCCAGCCGCACTAGTGGCAGTTCCAAACACCTTTGGTCAGGTCAACGGACAGCGACCTATCGCGCTTGTCAGTGCGGTTCGCGTGGCACTGTGGGCAGTAGGTCTTGATATTGCCCGATGTGCGTCCGTATGGTATATATATGCCGTAATCGTAATATGTTTTCATACGCCTGTCGGAATACAAGAGTTAGTTTCTTTTGAGAATACACTTTCGTTATCAGGACGCGGAGGCGCGTCAAAGGGTACGGCGGGCAATGTCCCTGAACCGTAGCGGCGCGTGCCGTCCTGCGCTATAAACTCGCCCACACCGAGGTTGGCTTGCGGTGGTTGCTGTTGTTTCTTGTCGCCTTTTGTGGGTTTGAAGCCGTTGCGCTGCTCCCAAGTGCGTATGCAGGCTCGCCAATCTTTAATCGCCGTATTACCGTATTTCCACCCTCGTGCCGTGTAGAAATCTACAAAGTGCTGTGCGTCTATTCCGTTGCCTCTTTCTTGGCAATACGCCTGAACCTCATCAATTGTAGGCGGTATAAATCGTATATTCTTTTTCTCCTTTTTCTTTCCTTTACTATCCAAGTCCTCTTCCTTATCCTTTCCTACCTCCGTTTCCTCTTCCTCTCCTTTCCTATTCCTTTCCTTATCGCTATTGATGTCATTTTGATTTGCTATTGATTTGCTTTCGATAGCGGCATTAGAATTGCCAACATTGCGGCTAACACCTGCACCACTTTGACCGCCCCTGCGACCCGCTTCCGAACGTTTGATAGAACGTTCAAGAGTCGGCTTGATGAGTGTCCAATAGCCGTTTAAGATTGGGTTGTTAAAGGTAGGCTCATTACCTCTCAAGGCGAACTCACATATCGCCTTAATCATTGCGCCACAATCATCATCAGGAAGATACTGCAAGGCATCGTAGTAACTCGCGAAGAATGTAAAACTGCTTACTGCTTCCATAACCTTACATTGTTGCTATTAGTGATTTACGTAACTTATCATTGCGCTCGTTCCAATCGAAACTGCGCAACATCCATTGCCTATAGTCCTGCGGAATGTTTACAAGCCGCTCACCTTTGTACTTGCCGAATGGCATTATCTCAATAGGTGCTTCGGCTTTTGCGTCCACAATCTTTGTGTCCTCACGAGTGTATTTGCCTATGTCGTGAATAGGTATGCCGGAAAGCAGTCTGCCTCCTGTGCCGAACATTCGCCACATCTTACCGTGTTCAAATGTGATGTCCTCAACACGTCCGAAACGTTCTATGTTACCGCCAATGTCGCATATCAAGCAATCTCGCTTGTTCTCGTCAATACGAGTACCTCGACCAATAATTTGGTAGTACAAAGCAATAGAAGCCGTAGAAATGCCTAAAACGATACAATCTATGCCTGTAAAATCGAAGCCAGTGGAAAGCACTCTGACATTAAACAGCACTCGCAGTTCGCCTGACTTGAAGCGGTTGATTGTTTCCTCGCGTTCGCGCTTGTTTTGCTCGCCATAGACCACTCCCGATTGCGGGTAGCGTTGCGATAGGTCAATTGCGTCCTGCACCGATGGAACATAAGCAAGTATGTGCCGCCGCTCCATGTGCATATTGAGCGCACTGACTATCGTATCCGTACCACCGTTGGCATCATAGGCTTGTTGCACGCTTTCTTCGGTGTATTCAGACTTGCTGCTATTGAATACCAACATAGAGCCGTCAAACGCCTGTTGCTCATATACGAGTTTAGACCAATAACCAAGTTCAACCATTTCCTGCACCTGTCCCACGTGAATAATCTGCTTGAAGAAATTGCCTTTCTTCGATTTAGACGTGAGCATAACGAGTTTAGAGAATGTCATACCGTTCAAGTCACGGTTCTGTTGCAGTTTGACAGGCGTTGCCGTTATGCCGAGTACGTGGGTAATGCCGCTGTCTTTTAGGAAACGTCCGAGCATTGATGTGCTTTCACGTGGGTATAGGTGCGCCTCATCTATGAGCATTTTAGTGAAGCCTAATTCCTTGAATTTTGAGCCGATAGCCTTGATTGAGCCTATGGTTGCATAAGTTATTGGCATTATCTCTTTTCGTCCCATAGAAGCAGAAAAAATGCCCGCATTTGAGCCGAAGCCTCCGCATAGGGAAACGTACTTTTTGAAATTCTGCTCAAGCAACTCTTTAGACGGCTGTAAGACTATCAGGTGTTCGCCGCAGTACTTTGCCACGTAGGCTGTCAAGATAGACTTGCCCCAAGCGGTCGGAAGCACGATGAGCGACGGCACAGGCTGCTGTTCCCGGAAGAAGCGTATAGCCTTGTCTATAGGTTCAGTCTGATTTTGTCTTAATGTAATCATCGTTGTTTGAAAAATTGGCTCTGCGTTTAGGCTTTGACCACGCAACAGCAGCGTTGATGTCCCTTTCGGAAACACCTGCCGTGCGCAGAGCCGTTTGTAATATAGCCGTGTATTGCTGTCATTTGGTCATTGTGGCTACTGTCTTATTTAAGCAAGAAACGTCTTGCTCCTTGTGTGGGAACACAGAACTGCTCGTACATTCCCGGCTCTGACTCTTGGAAGAACTTTACATCAAGTTTCATAGTCGGTTTAGGTGCTTTCCACGTTGCGAGCGTATCACCACCATAAGTGATAGCCTCTGCGTCTGCAAAAGCCATTTTGATACGTCCCTCCAAGGTTTCTTTGCGTTCCTCTAATGCAGCAATCTGCTTTTTGACATCTTTGAGGTCTTTGTACACCTCGAAGATGTCGTCCCCTACCTCAATCTGCTTGCCGTCCGTATGGCGGTTATACTTGGTGAGAATGTCTTGAACATTGTTTGCGTAAGGCTCTTTTCCACCTATAACGTTATCAACCCAAAAACGTTCTACCTCTTCGACAAGCCAACCATAGAAATCAGGAGCAAAGGTGATGTCCTTATACCCGAACTCACGCCCACTGCATAACCAAGCCAACGAGCCTTGTGTGTAGCCTGCTACTCCGAGGTTCATCTGCACTTGGCAGAACCAATGCTTGGGCAGGTCGTCGGAGTCAATGCTTTTCTGCGTGGTCTTACATTCGAGAATACCCTTGTTGTCGTCATTATGTGCCATTCCTGATAACCAAAAAGTACGGTCTGGACTAACCCGCAAGAACGGCTTTTGAGGGTTGATAAACATAAAGTCCTCTGCGCTGCTACTGATTATCTCGCGTCCGCTTTCATCTGAATAGAAGCGCGCAACAGCGTCTTCAAGGTAATGTCCTGCACGCATAAAGAAATTTTCCTCTTGTGGCTTATCAATACCACGTTTTTTGCGCCATAGTTGATACGGTGTTTCCCACGGATTGAGACCTACAACACTTGCAACCTCGCTTGCGCCAATACCGTCCTTACGAGCGTTCAACCACTCCTCACGGCTTTTGAATTTTAATCTTGTGCGTTCCATTACTCTGTCCCTTTCTTTTTGTTGTTCTTATTGGTATTCTCCATTGCTTTCACAAACTTTTCATACGACAGAGCCGTTTGGAATAGTTCTTTGAGTTTTTTATCTTGCAAAAATGCCAGTGTAATACTTGGTATGAGTTCATCACGCTTTCCGCTAAATGCAACAGCCGTTTCTGCTGTTTCATTACCTGTATTGCTGTCAGTTGCTATGACAACAATCGAACGGCTGTTTTCTTTTGCGCCCTGCCAATTCTGCAGGTCGTTTAATATATTTCTCAGTTCCATATCTTTTCGTTGATTAGAGGTGATTATTTGACTGTCTCTGCCATAGCCTGCGTAGCGCGGTCTTGTGCCGTTTCGGCTTTCTTTTTTGCCTCTGCTGCTTTCTTGGCTTCTTTCATTGGGTTGATGAACAGCTCCTCAACCGTGGAGTCGCTCTCGTTGATAGCGTTGAGCGCACCTCGCAGGTTGAAAAGCATATTGTTATCAATAGCGTCAA
The DNA here is from genome assembly GCA_017480285.1 of Paludibacteraceae bacterium. Lineage (GTDB taxonomy): Bacteria > Bacteroidota > Bacteroidia > Bacteroidales > Paludibacteraceae > Colicola. The sequence goes on from JAFVAX010000059.1 coordinate 11,742, forward strand.
CCGATTGCACACCGCAGAAGAACAACACTTGTTCCTGCGTGATGTTGAATTTCTTTACATATTCCAACATCGCTTTTCTGCGTGTCTCAATGTCTTTCGTTGAGCCGATTGCAACCGCTTTCGTTTCGTCTATAACTCGCTTGGTAACGGCTTTCGGCACAACTTTCAAAACAGCGTTTCGGAATGCTATTGCACTCGCGGCGTTCCCGGTAACGACTTGCATATCCTCCGAGAATGTTTTACCGTACTTGTCCGTGATACGGCGTTTAACCTCTACGGACACGGCAAGGTTCGTCTCAAGGTCGTGGGCTATGCCTTGTGCCGTGATAGTCTTTCCGTCATTACCGATGATGCGAGTAGCTACACGCAGGTTGCCCCACGCTCCGGCTATGATTTCAGCAAAACGGACACTCACGCCCTCAATTGGATTACTGCCTCGCGATAGCGAATAGAAGCACTCGCTTGCCGTCTCCACGTCCATTTGTGCGTAGGTGCGGATAGCGTTCAGCGTCTTGGTTAAGTCGCGAGGATACTGTTTAGCGGTGGCGATTTGCACATCTACCTCCGCACGGTCAATTGCTTGAATTACGTCAACTGACTTTACTTCGATGATTTCGTTGTTCTGCATAATTCAGAATGTTTTTAATTGTGGTCTTACACCTTTCCACCTTGGTTTATAGATTAAAATCTTGATTGCATAAAGCACTCGATGTAGGTATCTTGGAATATGTCTTCGTTCCAATACATACATAGCATTACCTGTTGTTTTAGACGCTCGTAATTAGCACCTGCCCACTCGTTGAATTGTTGCTGTTTTTTTGGTCATAACTTACAATCATTTATGGGTTCTACAATATGTCTGTGCCTCGCTTTCTATCTCTTCATCGGTCTTGATACGCTGCTCTTGCAACCATTCATCAAGTTCCGTTCTATTGAAGAAAATCTTTCGGGATTTCTTATAGTGCGGTATCTGCTTCTTGCTTGTCAGTTTATAGAGATAGCCTCTGCTATAGCCTGTGTACAACACCGCTTCGTCCAAATCAAGAACGGTCTTTTGCGCCCATAGCATTTTCTCTATACGCTCAAGCCGTTTGTCTATCAGTGTTAGCCTATCAGTTTCCATAATTCTCACTCCCGAAATACTTGTCAAGATCAGGCAACCAACCTCGCTTGTTAAAATACTTACCTACTTGATAGCAGGCTACTAAATTGATGAGCGCAACAACCTTGATTACGAGGAATAGCAAAAACGATATAGGCATATCAGGATTGTCCTCACCAGCAAGGAATATGAATGCAAACATACCCCAAGTCGAAAGCAGAGTCAGAAGCGACCATTGCCCGATTGATTTGGTAGAGATTTTCATAACACGCCCTCCTGTTGTAACCGTTTCTCAACGCGCTTGCGAATAGCATAGACGGTTGAGATTGTTGCCACGTGATACTTGTCTGCAAGGTATTTGGCTATTTCCACCTTGCTTCTTCCCGGAACTGCAATCATCTGCTGATACTCGGTGTACAGAGCGAGTTCCTTGTTTTCTTTCTCCAATTGAAATTTGGTCTTAAATACATTTTCCATACGTTTATTGAATTAGTTATGATTATTATTATTCGTCTTCTAACAAGTTAGCAAGCGCACATAAGTCTTTACGGTCTTCGTAATCATACGACACGAGGAATGACCCATTAGTTGCATATCGCCCCTCTGCGTATTCTTCGGAGTAGTCTAATACCTTGTTTGCTAATGCCGCTATCAAAGCAGCTTGGCTCTCTGTTAATTGTACTGTAATCATTGTTTCCTTGATTTTTTAGTTACTTTTTTCGTGAATAATTTGCAGAGTTGCAAAAGTTTTTGTAATTTTGCACGCAAATTTGGAAACCAACCATACGCTTATGAAAGAATTTCGCTGCAAAATTACGAAATAATTTCGACATAGCAAAATTTTTGACGAAATTTTTTCATAAAAATTTTTCAAGATTGATATAATAAACAATAAATCAGGGAGTAATATGGACGTAAAAAATTTAAGAGAGAAATTCTCTTTGACACAGCAAGAACTTGCTGATTTGTGCGGTGTTACGCTGCGCACGGTTCAAAATTGGGAAACAGGCAAACCAATACCTGCCTCTATGGTGAAGTTGCTGAAAGTTGTCGAGGAAAGCCGCGAAATAATTTCGTCAGGCGATGCTTCGGACAATAGCGTAAGTGTTGCAGCAGGAAAGGGCAGTCAGGTAACACTCAATCCCGACACTCAACGTTTCTTTGAAACTTTGGAAAAACAACAGGACATAATGAGCCGCCAACTCGAAGAACTTGCAGAAATGCGCCGTCTAACTCAAAAGAAAGACGAACAGATTGATTTGCTATTAAAACTAATACAGCAGAAGCAATGAACACGCCCGAAAGCATAAAGATGGGCAAGAGCCGCGTTTTGGCTGCTCGCTTGATGTTTCACTCGCTCAGCCTGTTGAATAAGCAAGATAGCGGTTCTATGCCGTTCAGTACCCTTAAACAGCAGTTGTCCGAAACGCTCGATTTCGATGAGTGGGAAACATACATATATCCTAATTCGGGACAGGTGCGTTGGATAGTGAATTTGCAGTATTACTCAATAGACCTTGCCAAGGCGGGTCTTCTTTTGAAGAATAAAGGAGAGTGGTGCATTACGGACGACGGACGGCAGGCTCTTGTTGATTATGATGAGCCAAATAAGTTATTTAAGTATGTCCATAAACTATATGCAGAGTGGGTAAAGAATAACAAGGACGGTAAAGATGACGAAATAGTCGTTGATGATGTTCCGAACTCTGTTATATTAGAGAATATCAGGCAACAATCGAACGAGGACTTGCGTAATTTTATAGAGCAGAGAACTCCTTATGAGTTTCAAGATATGGTGGCAGCCTTGCTTCGCTCTATGAACTATTACACTCCTTTCGTAGCCCCCAAAGGTAAGGACGGCGGGGTTGATGTTATTGCTTATTCCGACCCATTAGGAGCGACAAGACCTATTCTCAAAGTGCAGGTTAAGCACTACAAAATGAGCAACCCTGTTACGATTGATGTAATCCATAATATAATAGGTGTTGCAAAAAGCGATATGCCTATCGTTGTTACCTCCGGCAGGTTCACAGAGGACGCTCGGACGGCTGCAAGGCAGAATAATGTGCGCCTGATAGACGGAACAGAGTTCGTACAACTTTGGATTGCGAACTACTCAAAGATGAATGAGGATGATAAAGCACTAATGCCCATAGAGCCTGTATATTTCGTAAAGCGTGATTGAAAACATATAGTTATTTTTTCAAAATTTTGTGTTCTCGCAACGAAAATAGTTCGTTTGATAAATTACTTGTTTGGATAAAAGAAATCACGCGAGAGCAAACGAGAGGACAAAATCAAATAATAAAGCGGTTACACAGCATAATAACTGTATAACCGCTTTTCTTATGGTTTGCTTTAGAAGCCTATTCAGGCAAGATGTTCGGTATTCTTGACACGGCTGCTTGCTTATTCTTATCAAGCACCTTTGCATATATCTGTGTTGTGCCGATATTCTTATGCCCAAGCAACTTTGAGGTCGTATATATATCAGTTCCCAAGTCCAACATCATCGTTGCAAAGGTGTGCCGTCCGCAGTGGAATGTTATATCTTTGTTTATGCCTGCACGAGCGCACCACACCTTGATAGCGTTATTAGTGCAACTTGGTGAATGAATGTCCGTAAATATATGGTCTTTGGGGTCTCCTCGTTCCCCCATTAGTTCGGCTGCCTGCTGTGAAATATCAAGGTACTCCAAGCCGCCTGTTTTCTTTTGCGTGAAAATAATGCGTGTGTAATCTCCTTGCTGATACACGTCTCCCCAAGTGAGTTTCAAGATGTCGCTCCTGCGCAAACCTGTCAGACAGGAAAACAAAAACGCTTTCTTGATTTTTGGGTAGTCGCAATCTGTTTCAGCAAGTTTCTTCACCTCATCGATAGTCAGGTACATTCGCGTCCCCTCAACCGCTTTGAAGCCCTCTATACCTCGTAGTGGGTTGGTTGGTATGATACGCTCCTCGAATGCCTGATTGATACAAGCACGTAGTTTATTGAAATAACTGACCTTGCTGTTGCGTGATAGTTGCTTTTCTTTCAGCCGCGTCCGTTCATCGTGTTGCCAAGCAATAGCGTCATCTTCCAAGTAGTCCTTGAAACCCTGCACCCATTCGGGTGTTATCTCGGCAAAGGTTATGTCCTCGCGTGGTTCGTATTTCTTCAGATGATGTAGGCACGAGTACCAATTGCCCCAAGTACCTCTGCTTTCACCGCCAAGCCGTTTTTGACACATACTGCGGTAGTAATCGAAAAAACGTGTTTTTGTGGCAAATTCCTGCTCGAAGCCAAATTTGCCGTTTTTTAACTCAACTATACGCTTAGCTCTGATAGCCTCTGCAAGGCGCATTGTCTCGATGTTCTTTTCCTTGTCTTTTCTTGTCTTTTCCGGCACAAGATAAAGTTTGAGCCACTCGTATGTCCGCTTGCCGTCAATATAGATGTCAAGATACAGCGACACCGTGCCTGTTGCGTTCGGTCTTTTACGCAACTTGATAGGGTCTTTTTCCATACTCATACTCCCATAAAAAAATGTTGTAATTTTGTTACTGATTAAACTTCGAGTCACAAAATTACAACAAATATAGTAAACTGACAAATAAATTAAGTCAAATAAGAGTAATTTATATGTTTTTCTTAATTGCAGATAAATTAGCGTGTTATTTGACATTTATTGTACACTATTTACACCTGACTTTACTTTCCAAAATCGTGCCTTACTTTCCTATACAAAATTTTGAGAATATGTTGTTTAGCACTTCTTGTGAGGTTATTTGACCTGTTATCTCGCCAAGTGAGTCAAGACAATCGTGCAAGTCCATCGCCAACAGTTCGCCCGACAAACCAATGCTCAAACCTTCTTTAACTCGGTCAATAGCCGATTTGGCATTTTTAAGAGCCTCGTAATGGCGAGCATTGCTAATGAGGGTTTTCTGTTGTTCGTTGATATTAGCGAACATCATTAGCAACTTATCCGTTAAAGGTTGAATCTTGCCGTTTTTTGCCGAAATAAGCACACTGTTTTCCAGTACTGATGGATGGTAAGATGTCGCTAAATCCGATTTATTATAGACGATAATGACTTTCTTATCAGAGTTTTCGGAATTATCAGATTTTTCGGAAAACTCGGAAAACTCGGAAAACTCAGATAACTCAGAATTTTCTGAATACTCTGAAATATCTTTCACCAGCAACACCACATCTGCTTTTTTAGCGGTTTCACGACTGCGCTCAATACCGATGGCTTCTATCTTGTTGTCGGTTTGGCGCAGACCTGCTGTGTCAATAAAACGAAAGAGTATTCCGCCAATCACGGCTGTGTCTTCAATAGTGTCGCGTGTGGTGCCGTGAATATCGCTTACAATAGCCCTTTCTTCACCTACAAGAGCGTTCAAAAGTGTTGATTTTCCGGCATTCGTCGGACCGATAATCGCCACTTGAATGCCGTTTTTAATGGCATTACCGGTCTTGAACGACTCAAGCAGACTATTTATCTTGTTAGATATAACATTGGCTAATTCCACTAATTCGGTTCTGTCGGCAAACTCAAGTTCTTCATGGTCGGCAAAGTCGAGTTCGAGTTCAATGAGCGAAGTGAAATTCAGCAGTTTGTCGCGAAGCGAGCGAAGTTCAGTTGATATACCGCCTCTGAGATGGTTGAGCGCAAGGTCGTGGGCGGCTTTGTTTTCGGCAGCGATAATGTCAGCCACAGCCTCGGCTTCCGAGAGGTCTAATTTGCCGTTAAGAAATGCCCTTTGCGTGAATTCTCCACCACGAGCCAATCTGCAACCTTGACCAACAAGCAGTTGAAGTATGGTCTGTTGTATATAAAGCGAGCCATGACAACTTATCTCGACAGTGTCTTCGCCGGTGAAAGAGTGGGGTGCTCGAAAGACGGAGAGCATAACTTCGTCGATAACCTCATCCTGAACTTGTTTTAGGATCTTGTTCCTTTTTAGATTCTGACCTTCGTCAGAATGAGGTGTGAGATTCTGACCTTCGTCAGAATGAGGTGTGAGATTCTGACCTTCGTCAGAATGAGGGGATAATTGTGAATTGTGAATTGTGAATTGTGTATTGTTAATTGTACCAAACACAAGTCTGCTTCCCGTTTCCGTTTGCCATTGCCTGTCAGGGTTTTTAGGGCAGAAAAGTTTGCCTACAATGGTTATTGCATCCGGTCCGCTAACACGCAAAACGGCTATCCCGCCTACGCCTTGGGGGGTACTTATGGCACATATAGTATCGTTTGCTTGCATTTTTTATCTTTTTAACTTTACAAAATTACAAAAAATATCTGAATTTTACGCTAAAATTTTTATATTTACTTATTTTTTTTTATTTTTGCAGAAGTTTTGTAAATCTTTTTATAAATGAAGAAAATTTATTTTTGTTTAATGTTTATGTTGCTGGGCTGTGTGGCAGCGTCGGCAACAGATTTGGCAGCCGATAGCGCAGCAACTGCCAAACCGAAGAAAGTAAGTGTGCTTGACAAGTTTCCTGACATCCGTGCAGGAGAACATACGAGACTTTCAACTAAAGTAGAATACGGTTTCAATGATGTTTGGGGACACCATGCTAACTTCGATTTAGAAGCCTTAGTGCCTCTGAATAAGTATTTTGACCTTGGCGCAGGCGTGCAGTTATCTACCGCCAATGTCTATACTTTCAATGTTGAGGTAATGCCAAAATTTCCTCTGACGGTAAAGCAAAATCGTGAATTGTATCTTGACACTCGACTTTTGTATAGAGCCGTTGTAAGAAACAAGATTCACGATTTCTCTTGGGCTTTCGGTATGGGCTACCGCCAAGACTACGTAGATATCTTTATCGGTTTCAATATGCGTATGATGGATGCTATGCGTCGTCGTGTTGACAACAATATGAACGAGATGGTATCGGAAGCAATGATGCCTATCTATTCTCTCGAGGTGTTTGGTCGCCCGCGCACTTGCAACTGGAATGTGTCGGCTCGTATTGCTAACTTCGACCAATTCCAGATTGAACACATGTGGAACCCTATTTTCTCAATTGCCGGTCAGTACGATCCGACTGAGCACTGGCGCGTCTTGGCAAGAGTTATTTGCAAGCCTGCCGGTATGTTCAACATGACTGCAAGTTTCTTTGATATTCATTGCTATGCAGGTTTTGTCTATACTTTCTAACAATCAATCAATTAAATTCGAAAAAGTATGAAAACATTGAAATATATATCTTCAGCGATATTGTTAGTAACGCTCTTCACCTCTTGTCATAGATTGGACATTGCTGGTATCTTCAACGGCACCAGTCCGCACCACGATGCCCGATTTGAGCAATCCATGGAATGGAACGAGAAATACTGTGCAGAAAACGGTTTGGAGAAAGACTGTATCAAAAAAATAAAGGTTGACAAAGAGTATTACGAGATTTATTGGGCAACCGATGTGCATGTTGCCGGTACAACTGTTCTTTTGGATTCGTTCGTCAACATGGCTTTGGGAGAGAACTATGTTATTGGTGATATCGTTTTCGACGATCCGGCTACTGCCGTTATTTTTGCAGGCGACATCATCGACGCTACCAAAAACTATCCTCTTTTCTACAAATCCATTGAACCTTTGGAAAATGCAGGTATACCTGTTTTCTGCACCCCGGGCAACCACGACCTTTGCTTCGGTCAATGGACAGAATATGTGGAGCATTGGCATACCTCGTGCTATTGGTTTGAAATAGAGTGTAAGTCAGGTGCAAAAGACTTGTTCATTTCTTTTGACTCAGGCGATGCTACTCTTGGTAAGAAACAGTTTAATTGGCTCAAAAACCTGCTCAAAACAAAAAGTCAGGAAGGTTATCGTCATATAATATGCTTCTCACATACACACATGTTCAAGCGCGATACAAACAATGCTCACGGTGCCAATTTTGCCTTGGAAGAGATATATGAGATTTCCGATCTCTTTGCAAAATATAATGTAGAGTATTATATTTGCGGACACGACCATACCCACGAAGAAACGAAATTCAAGAATGTAACCTATTATACCATAGGTGCAATGAAAGACAGTTATTTAGGTCGTGCGGCATATATGGTTATGACTGTTTTTGATCTTGGTAAAGAACGCAAACAGGCTCCTATATCAGTCGATCTCTATCGTATGGACGGAACCGACTATTTTGATTCTCTCTTTGGCATGGACGATGAAGATTAAGTCTTTGTTGATAAGAAATAACGACAAAGCGGTGCTCACTTTTTGTGAATACCGCTTTTTTGTTTTTGGATGCAATTCCCAAAAACAGATTTACATTTATCTGTAAGTTTTTGCCAAAATGTTTGCATATATAAAAAAAAAATAGTATTTTTGCATTAGAATTTTACTTTCAAAAGTAAAAAAGAAATAAAGTTATTTACTTTCAAAAGTAAAAAATATACTAATTTTTAACCCTTATAAAGTAAAGACCATGGAGCAAATAGTGAATTTTTTTTATCGTTTATTAGATCGTTATTCTATGTTTACACAGATGCGGTATTTATACGATGAGATTAATTGGAAGAATCAACTGATTCTTATCCGAGGACCAAAAGGATCCGGCAAAACAACGATGCTGATGCAACATATCCTGCGTACATTTTCGGATAAAAGCAAAGTCTTGTATTGTTCTGTTGATAATTTCTGGTTTGCATCACATACTCTGTTGGATTTGGCTGAATATGCTTACACACATGGGATAACCCATCTGTTTTTGGATGAGATACATAAGTATGGAAATTGGGCACAGGAATTAAAGAATATATATGATGCTTATCCTCAGTTGCATGTAGTCGTAACCGGCAGTAATGCATTAAATATTATTCATCAGACGTATGATTTGTCGCGTCGTTGCATCGTTTACACAATGCAAGGATTGAGTTTTAGAGAATACCTTAAGCTTGAAAGTGTGGCGGATTTGCCTGTAGTGCCGTTGGAAGAATTGATTAAGTGTCATTTGGATATTAGTCGCGACATTACTATCAAACAGAACATAAAAGTGTTATTGCATTTTGAACGTTATATAAAAGAAGGTTATTATCCGTTCTACCGAGATGAGACAATGAATTTCGGGGAACGATTAAGCCAAGTTCTTGACACCATTATCTTCAGCGAAATACCTGCAGTTTCCAACTTGGAATATGAATCTGTTTACAAAATTAAACCATTATTGGCAGTCTTGGCTCAACAAAATCCCTATACGCTGAACATCTCTGCATTAAGTAAGTCGTTGAACGCATCGCGCAATGTATTGTTGAAACTTATTGAACTATTGGATCAAGCGGCCTTAATCCGTCGATTGTATGCAGCTTCCAATGATTGGGAACAGATAAAAAAACCGGAGAAAATTTTGTTCAACAACACGAACTTGATGTATGCCTTGGCTTCTAATACCGATACAGGCACTATGCGAGAGACCTTTTGTGCTTGTATGTTATCGAAAGGACATAAAATAAGCATGCCTCAAAAAGGGGATATCATTGCTGACAAACAGTATTTGTTTGAGGTTGGTGGCAAGAGCAAAGGCTATGGGCAAATAGCTAATATCCCTAACAGTTATATTATAGCCGATGGTATTGATGTTGGGTTTGGTAATAAAATACCTCTCTGGTTATTCGGCTTCTTGTACTGATTATTCCCTAAGCTGGCTGAATTTTTTACTATTATAATGAATTATCAGTGTGCTTCGAGCCAGTTGTTGCCTATGCCACAGTCGGCTATGAGCGGAACGGACAGTCTGACCACATTCTGCATCGTGCTGACAACAATACTACGCACCTCTTCGACTTCGTTTTCCGGCACATTGAAATTCAGTTCGTCGTGCACCTGCATTATCATTTGTGCCTTCAAGCCTTTGTCTGTCAGTTGTTTGTCAATCTTGACCATTGCCATTTTTATAATGTCAGCCGCCGTGCCTTGGATGGGTGCATTGACGGCATTGCGCTCTGCAAAACCTCGCACATTAGCATTTTGCGAATGGATATCAGGCAGATAGCGTCTGCGACCGAATAGTGTCTCGGCATATCCCTTCTCGCGGGCTGACTGTTTGGCTTTTTCGATAAATTCTCTAACCTGAGGAAAAGCATTGAAATAGTCATCAATGAACCGTCGTGCTTCCGACACCGGTACTTCAAGTTGTTCGCTCAGTCCGAATGCCGATATGCCATAAATGATACCGAAATTGGTTGTTTTGGCTTGCCGGCGCATCTGTTTGGTAACCTCTTCAATAGGGCAACCGAAAATCTTAGCGGCTGTGGCGGCGTGAATGTCCTGATTGTTCAGGAAAGCCGAAAGCAGATGCTCGTCTTGTGAGAAATGTGCCATCAAACGAAGTTCTATCTGCGAATAGTCGGCAGAAAGGAACTTACAACCTTTGTCGGGTATGACTGCCTGACGAATAATCTTTCCTCGCTCGCCTCGTATCGGCAGGTTCTGCAGGTTGGGATTGCTCGAAGATAGTCTGCCGGTGGCGGTTACTGTTTGATTGTAGGTCGTGTGTATCTTGCCTGTAGTCGGATTGATAAGCAAGGGTAGCGCATCAATGTAAGTAGATAGCAGTTTCTTGAGTTCGCGTTGGTCAAGAATCTTCTTTACAATCGGATACTTGTTCGCAAGTGGCAATAGTATTTCCTCGCTTGTAGAGTACTGTCCGCCTTTGGTCTTTTTGGCTTTCTCCAACAGGTGCATCTTACCAAAGAGGATATCGCCTACCTGCTTTGGTGAATTGACATTGAAACTCTCGCCTGCCAACTCTTGAATCTCGTTTTCTAATTGTCCTAATTCAGCGTTAAACTGAATTGATGCCTGCTTTAGAATCTGACGGTCAAACCTCACTCCCGCTTGTTCGATTTTGAGCAAAACGGGTGCGAGAGGCGTTTCTATTTCTTCAAAAAGCATCTTCGCGCCGTTTTCTGCGAGTTGTTTTTGTAAAACGGGGTATTCCTGAAAGAGCATATCGGGTGTTTCGGGAATGTCGTAATGTAGCTCCGGTTGCAACAGATAGTGAGCCAAAGAGGTGTCAAAAACATTGCCTTTTAATGAAGGTAAGGTTTTCAAATCGTCTTTCAAAGAAGGGGTTATTTTGGTTGTTTGCGGGTCGGAAAGTAACTGCAAGATTTTGTCGGTAACATCGCCCTTGTAGATGTTTGTGCCGTCAGTGGTAAGAGTGATTTGCAGTTTTGTTTGTTCTGTATCGAACAAGGTTTGCGGTTGAGATACTTTTTTTGTTAGGATATATGCAATTTTGCCGGTTGGTTGAATTTCGTTTTCAGTAATATAGTGTGTTTCGGCTTTTTCAATTGTCGGGAATAGGTATGGGGCTGAATTGTTTTCTTGATTGGAAAAAAGGTCTAAAATCTGCGGTTGAGATTTTTGCGGTTGCGTCTCTTGCGGTTTGCCTAACTCTTTTATAAGCGAGCGGAACTCAAGTTGCTCATAAATAGGCGTAAGCGATTTTATATCAGGCTCTTTTCTTACTAAATCAACTGCATTGAAATCAACAGGTACATCTGTTTTTATTTTGACGAGGAACTTTGAGAACTCAATCTTGTCTTTGTTTTCTTCCACTTTCTGCTTCAGTGCGCCTTTAAGTTTGTCGGTGTTTCTGAGGAGGTTATCAACAGAGTCAAATTCATTTATCAGTTTGACGGCTGTTTTTTCTCCCACCCCGGGACAACCAGGCACATTGTCCGAAGAGTCGCCCATAAGGGCAAGCAAATCAATCACCTGTTCGGTGCGCTGAATAGAGTATTTCTCGCAGATGCCTTTGGTGTCAAGTTGCTCATAACCACCGCTATGACGCGGGCGATACATATAAATGTTGTCCTCAACAAGTTGACCGTAGTCTTTGTCGGGTGTTGCCATAAAGACTTCAAAACCCTCTTGTTTGGCTTTTATGGCGAGCGTACCAATGATGTCATCAGCCTCAAACCCTTGTGCGGTAAACACCTTGATATTCATCGCCTTGAGTATGTCTTTTATTATAGGTACAGCAGCGCGTATATCTTCGGGAGTTGTTTCACGCTGAGCCTTGTATTGAGGATATGCCTCGTGGCGGAAGGTCTTGCCACTATCGAAAGCAACGGCTATATGTGTAGGCCGAAGTTTCTTCATAAGGTCGTTGAGCGTAATGATAAAACCGAAAATGGCAGAGGTATTTTGTCCCTTTGAGGTCATTCGGGGATGTTGCATAAAAGCATAGAATGCACGATATATATGTGCGTATGCATCAATGAGTAACAAACGATTCTTAACAATTCACAATTTACAAGTTTTCGGGTTTCTTTTCACAAAATCAGCCCAACTTTTGTATTTCGTTCCTTCAGCGAGCGGACTGCCAAGTTGCAGGTAATGACAATAAGCAATACCAAGAGCGTCGGTAGCATCAAGTTTTTTAGGCATCTGTTCTGCTTGCAGGTGCAGAAAACGCTGTAGCATTCCTGCCACTTGCTCTTTTGAAGCATGTCCGTTGCCGGTTATTGCCATCTTGATTTTCATAGGCGAGTATTCGTGTATTGGTAGGTCGCGTGAGAGAGCGGCTGCAATGGCAACACCCTGACCATGAGCAAGTTTGAGCATGGTCTGTACATTCTTGTCCATAAACTGCGACTCAATGGCAAACTCGGTAGGGCGGTGGTTGTCGATGTATTCCTGTATGAAGAAAAAAATCTGTTGCAGTCGGGCATAGTGGTTTTCTTCTTTATGCAGGTCAAGCACACCTAAATCAAACACTTCAGCCTTTGAGCCGGAGGTGCAGAGTAGGGCATAGCCCATGTAGTTTGTACCCGGGTCAATACCTAAAATAGTATGTTGTTTTACAAGTTTATCAATCATCTATACAATTCACAATTTACAATACACACCTCATTCTGACGCAGGTCAGAATCTCACACCTCATTTTGACGCAGGTCAGAATCTAAAACATAATCCCGACAAATTTACAAAAAAACTGCAAAAAACGCAATACTTTGACAAAAAATGTTGAAATAGTCAAAATTATTTGTTTTTTTCAAAAAAAATCATTATTTTTGCAAGCCAAATTGAAAAAGAGAAGATTGAAACAATGGGCTATAAGCTGAAACGAGTATATGGATGCTGAAGCGAGTATATGGATGCTGAAACGAATATATGGATGCTGAAACGAGTTCAGCATGAGGCGCAATCCTCATTCTGACGCAGGTCAGAATCTTTGAATCTTTGAATTTTTGAATCTTTGAATCTTTGAATCTTTGAATCTTTGAATTTTTGAATCTTTGAATTTTTGAATCTTTGAATAATAAAACCATTTATGGTTTTTATCTTGCGGTAGTAGCTCAGTTGGTAGAGCATCAGCTTCCCAAGCTGAGGGTCACGGGTTCGAGTCCCGCTTACCGCTCAAAACGAACTTTTTGCCACTATGGCTCAGTTGGTAGAGCAACGCATTCGTAATGCGTGGGTCCCCGGTTCGA
>JAFVAX010000060.1 GCA_017480285.1 Paludibacteraceae bacterium
ACCTTCTGCTTGTATGTCTTTGTTGATATCAACGGTTACATATACATCCGCACCGGAAGTGAGAAGCAGTTGTTTGTCGTTGCTTTCGGCTGTAGCGGCATTTTGTTCGTATTGAGAGCGACAAAGAGTGGCGTCAATTTTGGCTTGTAGGTCAATGGTTGTAACATTTCGGCTCTCAAAACCTTTCTGCACTTCCGCAACGGCAATACGCTTGTCGTAGTCGTTTTGCATAACCATAGCATACGACTCACCTTGTTTGGTGTAAGGAACAACGATGACCGTCGGCAGAACGAGGTTTTCCGTTTCGCGTACTTCGATTGTTTCCACATCGTCAACGCCTGACTTGTTTTCAAAGAAAACTTTGTTGGTTTTCATATCCGCAAGTAGTTTTTTTAACTTTATGGTAACCTTATAAGTGGCTCTGTAGTTGCTTCCTGTTTTTTCTACTTTGCCCCCTACGGGTTTGAGTTCTTTGTCGCGCTCAACGACATAGAAAGTATAGCTTTGATTGCTATTGAAAAATCCCATTGTATAGTTTTTGTTCTCTTTAACAACCAAAGGCTTACCATCATTGACCCCTTCCACTCCGGTATAGAACAGTTGGTGGAAAAGCGAGCGTATGGCATTGCCCAGCACATCGGCTTTTTTGTCGGCTATGCCGGATGTCTCAAACACGGCTTCTGTGCTTCCCATCTGTACAAGCGAAGCCATATTTGTATATTGCTCGGCTGCCAGCATTAGTGGGAATAGCAATATGATAAGTGAGATAAAAGTCTTTTTCATGTCGATATTTGATAGTTGACATTTGATAGTTGATATCCTCATCCTGAACGGCTTGCCGATGCGAAGCAACCTGTTTCAGGATATTATTTCTTTTAGATTCTTACCTTCGTCAGAATGAGGAGAGAGATTCTGACCTTCGTCAGAATGAGACGAAGCCCTCATACTGAACTTGTTTCAGCATCTCACAATCTTTTTTAATCTTTGAATCTTAATGTGTAAAACTTGTTCCCCATCCGCCATCGTCTTTAACTTTTCTTGTGCGTACGATCAGTGGTTCGGCGTGCTGTGGGTCAGCATCTTTTATTTGTTCGTATTCCTTAAGTGCGGTGAGTAGTTTTTCTCCTTTTTTCACTTTGCACAGTGCGAGGTGTTCGGCTACCACTTCTTCAACTTCAAGTACCACATCTTCGATCTGTTGGTAGGTATTTGTGCCGGCAATGACTTTTACTTTGAACACTTCGAACTTAATGTCTTTCTTAAGCCCGTCAGCTGAACCGAGAGTGATGTAGCAAGTCTCAACTTTCTTTTTCTTCTTGTCCATTGTGTAGTCGGTGTCAACGAGTGTTCCTTCTTGCTTGAGTTTGTCGGTAACAAAGATTTTCATATCTTTCTTCACGAATGCAAAGAGCGAGCTGATACTTCTTTCTTTGTCTTCGCTAAGTCCGTAGCGTACATCTCCGAAATGGCGACTACCGTCGTATGGGTAGTTAACGACTTGTGTTGTCCCGTCCTCAGTATTAACAAGTTTGAGGGCGAGTACCATTGTTGCTTTCCAGTTGCCTTTGTTGGGGTCGTCTTTTTGTGGTTGGAAAACACAAGAATAGGATGTGATGCTGCCAATGAGTATGTATTCTGCACCGAGTTGTTTCATTTCTCCCATACGGGCTGTCGGGTCTGCCATTGCCGCTTCTGACGAACGGCGTTGGTCCTCTGCCGAGAGAGCACCTGCTGTCTGTGCGTCAATAACTTGAATGTAAGGGAACTCGCTTATACCGCCGATAACATTATTACGTACTTGTTCGGCAAAGGCTTCAGAGCACTGGTTGGTATAACTGAAACTTTCTACAGCGATTACATACTTTGATTTTGTTGCAGCAAAAACAGTCGTGGTTAGCAAGAGGGTAATGGTGAACAGGAAAATTTTTTTCATTTTTTTATAAGTTTTAGTTTGACTTAAAATTATTTCTTTCAGTGAGTTTTCGGCTACTGCATTTCTTCTGCTTGTTTGTAGTATTTTTGTGCCATCATGGCGTTTGACGCAACAGTACCGCAACCGTTTTCATATATTTTTCCTAACATAAGAAGCGATTGTTTTGAGCCTGATGCCTTAAATTCTTTTACGGCTTCAAGCCCGTTGCCTTGTTCAAATGCTTTCATTCCTGCTTCATAATGAGTGTCTGCCGGTGGCAGTGCAGGTTTTATTTTCGGTTTTGTGGCAGGGGCTGTTGCTGCTGTCGGTTCGGCTGAGGGTGTAGAAGTAGCAGTAGCAGTACCTTCGTTGTTTTTGGGTTTGTTAATAGTTGTTTTATTGGTTTTCTTAGGTGTGGCAGCAGGGGTGCTGACCGTTGTCTGAACTTGGTTTGTCTCTGTCTGTCGGGTGCTTTTCCTGGAACTTAAAAACCAATATCCGGCTATTCCCACCACTAAAACAGCCACTATTGCAACAATGATTTTGCCGGTGTTGCTTTTGTTTTGTTTGGGTGCATTAAGCGGTATATCAACGCCGATAGCACCTATGCCTTTATCATTGCTTTGCTTGTTTTGCGGTTGGTTGGCAGGTTGGCTGTTTTGCGGTTGGTCAGTGCGATGCGTTGCTGCTTGTGCTTGTCGGATTTGTGCCGCAGTCTGCGGGTCTATACCTTCGGGTAATGGCGCATTACCACCCATGATGAGTATGGTTGTGTTGTTATTTACCGTCTGGTGAGTGTTATTGACTGTTTGCGAGTTGTCAACATTATGAGTAGTAACGGAATGGTCGTCGTGAACAGATTTGTCTTCGGCATGGTTGCTCGTTACTTCTACATTGCCGTGCGCCATTATATTGTCGGGCATAGTGATGTTTGTGGGAGCGTTCGGAGTACTCGGAGTTTTCGGAGTATTTTGAGAACTTGGAGTATTAGGAACATTCGGAGTATTAGGAACACTTTTTATCCCTAACTCGTCGTCTGTAAGTTCATAGTGGCAGTTGGCGCACACCCGTTGTCCTTCTTTAATAGGTTCGCCACACTCGGGGCATAGTATTTTGCTCATGATGTTAATTGTTTTTAGGGATGTTGTTTTATTGTTGGTTTTGTTCTGCTTCTTCGGTTAACTCACGGATTTTTTCAACTGAAAAATAGCCGGTGTCTTCCGTTTCGCCTTCTGCTTCTATCTTTTTTCCGTCAAGACAGCGAAAGGGTTCGATATCTTGTGGAAAACAGCCTTTTTTATACAAAAGATACTCTTTATCTTCGGTTTTTACGGTTGCGTACCAACCTTCTGATTTAGTGTCTTTATTTTTGAGGCTGATGGACAATATGCCTGTTATCTGTGTCATTTGAGTTTCTTGTTACAATTAGGACAATAGTTTGCTTCAGTGCTGACTTTTGTTCCACATTCGGGGCAGAACTGTGTTGGCGATGTTGCCGGTTGTGCGTTTTGAGGCGGGCGTCCGGCTTGAATCATGCCTTGAAGCAGTTGGAACATTTGTTCGTTGTGTGCCTGCTGCTGTTGTTGCATCCGCTCCGCCAATTCTCTTTCTCTTTTGGCTTCGCTGTATCCTCTTGCGAGTTCTGTTGCGGCATCACCGCCTTGGTAGGCAGTCATTTGTTCCCAAGTCATTCCTCGTAGTGTTTCCGCTTTGTGTTGCTCTCGCTCCATTTCGTGTTTATGTACATTCTCTTCCATTGCCATAAACTGTTCGAACTGTTGCTGACGGCGTTGTGCTTTCAGTTCTTCTTCGCGTTTAAGTTGTTCAAACTCAAGGTCTTTGCGCTGTCTCTCGATATTGAGTTCTGACATTGCTGTCATTTCGGCTCTTTTAAGGTCGCCTTCAAGTTGCACTCGTTTATACTCAATACTGTCTTTAAGTTGCATCATTTGCAACATCTGTCCTCGTTGGTAGGTGTTGGTGTCAATCTGGTGTTGCAGGATGGCAATCTCTTCTTCTCGGAGCATTTGTGAGCGTCGGATACCGTCTAATGCTTGTTGTTCGTCTTCTTTGGTTTGTGCTTCACGCAGGCGTCGTTCGCTTTCGTAGAGCAGTTTGAACTTATCAACTTCGTCTTGTCGGAGCAGGTCGTCGCGGTTGATGTTGTCCAACTCCCGTTGCAGTTCCACTGCAGAGCGGGCTTCCTGAAGTTGTTGTGCATTATTGACTTCCGCAAGCCGATTCTTGAATTCGTTGGTCCGGCGCAGGTAGTCAAGTTCTTGTTCAGAGAGAAACATCTCGCGCCCTAATTGACGGAAACGCTCCATATCTTCGTTGGAGGCTGTTATTTCCACAATCCTGACTATCTCCAAACCGAATAAATTGTCTTTGACAGCGGTGTTGAGCGTGTCCTTCATTTGGCGTCGGAGGTCATCGGGCAACTTGTCGCCTTGCCACTGAGCATCTCTTAATGCGCTTTGCAATGCCGAATGAATACTGTCAGTTATTTCGTCAACTATCTGTGTGGTGTTTAGAACTGTTTTGTCAAGCAGGAAATGTTGTAAGAACATTTCTCTGTCGGCTATCTTGAAGTAGGCATTCACTCCGACTTTGAGAGTGAGATGACGGGTTTGAATAGTCATCGGCTCAAACTGCTTGTAGTCGTCAAGTTCTGCTTTTTTTGCTCCGATAAGCAAAGGAAAAGCCTTATTGACAAGCACTATGATTGAGAATTTTGAACCTTTATTCTGACATTCCTTGAGTTTATGTTCTTCTGCCGTCTCAATTTCCTTCTGTTTACTTGAACGGAAAAGGTTGCTAAGAAAGTTCCACGAGCGTTGAGCGGCATTAGGCTCTGTTCTATTTACGGCAATATCTTTTATCGGGCTGAAGTCGTAGCTGCCACCTTCTATTGTTGCTATTGTTATGCCGTTGACTCTTACAAAAGCCGTAGTGCCTTCGCTAATAATGACTCCGCGTATCTTCTGCAATTTGCCAATCTCATCCTGACTTATGACTCTTGCTACCTGTCCGGGCTGGATGTTCCAATATATGCGTCCTGAATCGCTGACCGACAAATCTGTTGGTGTTATCGGTGCATGATTTGAAGTCTGACTACTCTCAACATCGTTGTGAGGTTGTTCTGTTGTAGCCTGTGCCTGTTGAGGCTCTTCTTTCGGGGCTATGCGGGTTCCACAATGAGTGCAAAACTTGGCACCCTCTTTCAGCGGTTGATTACATTTAGGGCAATTCATACTTATGGTTTATTAGACGGATTTATTTTCTGTATTTAGTGGCACAGACTTGAATGTTGTTGCCTTTTTCATCGGTTGTTACTATAATAGAGCTTTGAATGCTACCTTCTGTGCCGTTGTCGTAGCGAAGGATGAGATTGTTGTCTCCGTTGCTGAATTTCATTTTCTGAACGAAGAAAGGTTCTCTCGCTTCAATGCCGTATTCAGAATATAGTTTGCTTGATATACTTTGGCAAATGTCTTGTATGTTTTTATTTACTTGTGCCCGCAGTTGCTCAAGCATACTTTGCCCGTGGTCAGCGTTTTTTTGCAGAACTGTTTCCACACCTGTCAGTTCTATTTTTTCTGTGCCGTTCCCGATTGCGTCCTTGCTTGTTTTGTATGTAGTTCGGTCGGAAAGGATATGCAGGGTAGGGTCGCCAAAAAGGTTGAACTCGCCTATAGTCAGTGCGTTGTGAATAAGTTCGCTACTGTTGCGGATACGGAAAGTATCTTGTTTGGCTTTGAAAAAAGCGGCACCAACAGAAAAACCTTCGGTTACATATTCTCCAAATTTAAGAGCGAGTACATCAGAACGCATAACAACTATGTTTTGTCCGCGCAACGCCACATCCACATTGCCTTCTGCTATTCGCGATGAACCTACATAACACAGAGTGTTTGTTGCAAGGGCGGTGAGGAGCATGCTATGCCTTTTGTCGTAGCCGATAAATCGTCCGCCGTAGCAAGCCTGTGTGAAAAGTATGTTAGGCTGTTCCATCAAGCTTAAGATATGCGGATTGCTTCCTTCGCACCATCTGCCACGACCTTTTTCCTGACCGAAGAAACCGCTGCTATCCATTGCGTTGCTACCGTGCATGTTGAAGAAAATGAATTGCGCATTGGTGTCAAACCATCTCTCTGTGTTTAATTGTCCTGAATCGTTGGTATGTATGTATGGCGATAGCACACTGCCTTCATATACAATATCTTCGAGCGGTTTGCTTGTACGCACCTGCATTTTCTCTCGTAGCGGACGAGTAATGCCGGATGTTACTTTTTGCCAGTTAGGATCGCATTGAATATATAGGCGATTGGCGGGTATGCCGTTTGCGCAAGAAAGGGCGCGATTGAGGTAGTTTATCAAATCTGTAGCACCTTCTCTGCCACCAACCAAAGGAAGTCTGCCTACATAAAAGAGGGCATCGTATCGGAATATCTTCAGCGAATACATATCCTGCACCATTTGCTCGCCATAAGGATAGGCGTACAAAAGGTCGGTGTCAAAATCTTTGTCGCTGTCGGGATAGTAGTGCGGTACTCGTGGCATCGGCACAATGTTTGTCCCACCCAAAATAAACAAGTAGTCGGTTTGCTGAAGCCCTTGTTTCTGCTCGAACTGATTCAAATCATACAGAATATCTGCATACTCCGACCAAGAATCGGTTTGCTTAAGATGTACTGTTTTTGCACCAAACACCCCTCGTTTCTTGTAGGTATAGTCGCCGGCATCAACAAGTTGGTAGAAAACACCTACATTCTGAAGTGCTTTAGTGTATTTTTGAAGCACTTCTTGTAAATCTTTTTTGTCGGTATTTAGGAACGAGGAAAGGGTAGTAAGATTGGTAAAAAGAAAACCTTTTGCCACTATTTTGGCATTGCTGTTTTGCGTTGTTTCAGGGCTGCCGATTGACTGTTGAGGTTGATAATCGTTGTGGCTTGAAACATCAGTCTGTTCAGATTGGTTATTAGCCTGTTCGGGTTGATTGTTAGTGTGTTCAGGAAACATACCAATCAAATTCTCGCCACATTCAGGGCAAAAATTTACGGGCTCGTCAATTTTTGTTCCACACTGAGGACAAAACATAATGGCTCTTTTTAATTTAGTTGAGGTTTAATTTTTTACTAATAATGGCACAAATATATATATTTTTTTGTAAAATTGCAAATAATTGTGAAAAAAGTGCAATAATGAAAAAAACTATCCAATTTCTGGTCGGATAGTTTTTTTAGAGATTTTAGAGATTTTAGATGCTTTAGAACGCTTCGCAATCTTAGAAACCTTAAAAATAGGTAATTACATTTAAGTCTTTGTTTTTTCAGCGTAGCGGTCTTTACTCTTTCAGCGTAGCGGTCTAATAGAAATTTGAACGATTGTCAACCACATTGTCAGTACCTATAACTTGGTTAAGCAGTTGGTAAGGAGTCTGATATGACAATCTTTGTTTCAATGTATTGATTTCGTTTTCTTCGTTGAGAGTGCCGTCAGTAGTTTTTTTCTCGCCACCTTTCAGAACGAATACGCCCGTGTTGCCCCCAATAGGTTTCGACAACTCACCTGCAGTTAGACGAAGAGCCTCACCGATGACTGCGGGTTCAGAACCGGCACTACCAAAGCGATATGCACTTGCTGTTACATTCTCAGCAGTTTGAACTTCAGCATTAACTTTTCCGGCTGCGTCTTCAAGCGAGGTCAAATTGGCAAGATTGCTCTTTATCAACTCGGCTTTCTTCTCACGCACAAGTTCCATACGGATTTCTGAACTTACTTGCTCCAATGAACGATACTCACCGTCATTAACCTCTGTGATAAGAGCAATGACATATTGGTTGCCACACTCATAAACATCACTTACAGAGCCTTGTTTGTGGTCAAAAGCCCAACGAACCATTTGTCGTGATGAAGGAAGAGATGCTACTTTCTGTGAGTTCTTCTGAATGCCGTAAGCAGGTTGCAATGTAAGTCCTTGTTCTTCGGCTGCCTGACGGAACTTCTCGTCAGTATTGTTTTGTACAGCAAACTGTTTTGCTTGGTTAAAGATGTTGGCATAGGTCTTGCTTGAAGGAGAAACTTCTCGACTCAGTATAGCCAATTTGATTTTTGGTGTTGGTGCGCTTATGTCAATAAGTTGCAACACTTGCAGGCCTGCACCGTATGGGAAATCAAGAATGTCGTTTTTCTTTGCAGAGAAAGCTTTTTCTGCAATCTCCTTCGGAAGATCTTTAGCTTTGAGCCAACCAAGTTCGTTAGCATCGCCGTATCTGCCTGCTTTCCATTCGTTTTTGAGTGAGTCAAGTTCGGCAGGATTGCTCAGTACCAGATAACGAAGTTGTACGGAATCGGGTTTTTGATAGTTGTTCTCCATAACACGAGCCATGCTGTAGGTGTTGTCAACGAACATAATGTCAGAAACATCTCCTGCTTTACGACCATTTGCAAAAGCAAACTCTTGCAGATACTCCGGTACATCTTCTTTTGCGAGGTCTGCACCTGTGTAGTTCTCATCAGAGTTGGAGTTTACGAGAGCTGCAACATCGTCGGTTGTCTTAAACTCTTCGCTCAGGTTATTAATCCAAGTTTCAACATCTTTGAAGTCTTGTTCTGAAGGAACGATGTCGAAAGCAACGTATGCCAACTGACGGTTTGGTGTTTGCTTGTATTGTTTTTTGTTTTTCTGATAGCGTGCGCTTATCTCACTTTCTTTAACGGAAACGAGCGAGTCGGCAATTGCATAATATGGTTGCATAACATACTCTACATCAACTGAGTTTTGGCGAGCATTGAAAGCGTCTTGTGCTTCAAGTTTGTTTGCTCCTACAAGTTCGCCAAGAAGACCTGTATATTTCTCTTGCAGATAGGTAAGGCGAACGGCGTTCTCCCAATACATCCAGTATGATTTAGCCTGACGCAGTTGTCCGTTGTCAGCACTCTCATCGGCTTGTTCGAGTGATGATAGGAAGTTCAAGAGTGCGAGGCGGTTGAATTGTCCTGACTGGTCGAAAAAGGCACGGCGAGTACGAATAAGTTGGTGAGGGTTTTCGCCGATACATTGCTCCGACAACTCATCGTCGGTAACAACCATACCAACCTCACCTGCGGCTGCAGTGAGAGCGATGTTCTCAACCATCATTTGCCATACTTGGTTGTTGAGGTTCGACTGCATTTCCTCGTCCATATCCGAACGACCGGACTCTATTTTATACACTTCTGTGAGTTGTTCGCGAGCCGCTTCGAAGTCGCGGATATTGATTTTCTCGCCGTTAACTTTTCCTACCACTTCTCTTGAGCGGTTCATAAGTGTACTGCCGGAGCTGAATAAGTCTCCTAAAATAAAAGCAAGCATGGCCAAACCAACGATAATCAATAGTGCGACGCCATGGTTGCGGATTTTTTGTAAAGATGCCATAATTTTATGTAAGATATTTAATTTTCTTCAAAAATTTTATTTTCAGCCTACAAAGATACATATTTTTTGGCAAAGTAGCAAATAAATTAAAAAAAAATGAAATAAAAGTATATTTTTTTGGATAAAATAAGAATTTTTTATACTTTTGCACGGATATAAGGTATAAACAATTAAATTTTACTGCTTATGAAGAATTTATTTGCTTCTTTCTGCGTATTGTTTTTAATGTCAATGACATTGCAAGCGCAAGATAATCTGCTCTCGAATGGTGGTTTTGAAAAATCTTCAACCTCTTTTCTTGGTACTACTTTTGACGGTTGGGACAAGATTCCTGCACAAACAGCAACCGTTGAGACTGCTGACAAAGTGGAAGGTGTGCAGTCAATGCGAGTTACAAAAGCTACTGCTACTTCTCGTGAGTTTAACCAGTCGGTGGATGTGAGTGGTTTTGACGAGGGTACGGAGTTCTCAATTTCCGGCTTTGCCAAATTGGTTAAAAGTGTTGGTGAAGAAGATGTGCTGTTTTACGCATATTTTACCCGTCTGCACCAAGAAGGTCAAGCAAGCGATACTATCTCCGAGTTTGTCAGCTTGCCACTTGATGAATGGAAAGCATTGGAACATAAAATAGCAAGACCTCAAAACGCTTCCAGACTATATGTGGGTGTGAAGTTGGCAGTAGGTGTGTCGGCTTTGTTTGACAACTTTGCCGTTTATGCTTCTGCAAGTGATGCACCTGAGTTGAAAGTCGTGCCTTCAAGTTTTGAGGAGGTGAGTGCTGAAATAAATACCGAAGTTACAGTTGGTGTGTTCACACTTATTCAGAAGAACCTTACTGGTATGACCGATTTGGAAATAACGGGTCAGGATGCACAGATGTTCAAACTGTCGGCTGTAGGTATTCCGGGAAAAACCGAATCAACCGACATAACTGTAACTTATAAACCTACGGCTATAGGTCATCATGAGGCTTTTATACATATAACCAACCGAGACAATGCAGCTGTTAATCCGGACCTTATTAAAATCTCCGGCGTATGCCACGATAGTCAGACGGAAGTTGTGTTTACTGTTTCACCTGAACCTGAGTTGCCGGAATTCAGTTGTGTTGTAGGTGAGACAAGAACAGCAACTATACTTGTACATTCTGAAAATCTTGTTGACTATCCGATGGCTTCGATTGAAGTGGTAAGCGAAGAAAGCGGATTTTACATAAGTCAGGGTATGTTGAGCAAAAACGCTGATGTTAAACTTACGGTTACTTTCAGTCCGCTCAAGGTAGGTTCGTATGAGTCAAGACTTACAATCAGTTGCAAGGATGCAAATAAGAGTTTTGTATATACATTGAAAGGTACTGCCACTCCAAAGCAAGAGGACAATATCGACTGGCAGACAAAACCCGATTTTAGCAATATCGGCAACCCGCTTGCTTATCTGTATGAGCCGTTTGATAATGTTGAACGAAACAAAACTCTTGTTCTTGACGGTTGGCAGAACATAGCTTCTGTAGATGCCCGTCCTTGGTGGGGATTTATCAATGATGAACAAGAACACTGTGCAAAAGCCCTTGCTTATCAGTATGCTACTCCGACTACAGGTGAATGGACATTAAGACTGATAACTCCGGCATTAGACTATGTTAATGCAACAAGCAAAGTATTCTCTTTCCGCGTTATGGCTGAGTTCATCCCTGACGGAATAGACAACCCTGCCAAATTAGAACTCTACTATTTAGACGCAAGCCAAGAGCCTGTCTTTGAGCAGAAAATAGAACTTGACTTGCCTTCAACCAACGATGAGAATGGGGTATGGATCCCATTTGAGATACATTTGGAAAATCAACCTATCGCTGATGCCTTCTTTATGGAGTTCCGCTTTACAGGTCTTAACGGAAATGAAGGAACAACGGCTTACTATATCGACGATGTAACTTGGGGCGCTCCTGCAACCGATATTGAAAAGGTAAACAACGATTTGGATGTTAATCAACCTATGTATAATGTTTTAGGACAGCCTGTTAGCAAGGAATATCGTGGTATCGTTGTTCAAAATGGCAAAAAATATATTTTGAGATAATTGATAAGTGTAATTATAAGGTATGAAAAAATTTGTTTTATGTTTTGTTGCCTTTATGATGGCAACATTGGTTAGTGCCGAACAGATACAGACACTGACAGTAAAGGTTAAGAATGCTACAAAAGTTGCTTTCACATGGTTCTCGACAAACCCTAACACAACGCAGTTCAAGGTTGAAATCTTGAATAGTGAGAATGTCCTTGTTGCTTCGCTGACTTGCGACAAAGACTATTGGAACTATTGGTTTGCTTTTTATGATGACTATACTCCTGTAGAGAATGAGCATTATGCAAGCACTCAATATATACTTAGACATTCGCTAGTAACCAAAGGCGAGGCTTGGAATAGTAGCACTGTCTCATTAGGCGGTTATGAATATGGGCTGGTTGAGGGTACTTATTATATTGTAGTTACCGGTCTTGGCTCTAACAATAGTGTAACCGAAGAGGCTGCTACCTTGGAGGTAGTAATAAAGCAAATCCAAGAGCAGGAAGACGAAGATGGCAATATAATGCTTAATGTAATAGGTATGGAAGCGGCATATATCACACAGAGCGACTTCTCTGATATAGACCATCCTTGGTGGCTGTTGTTGTTCTATACCGGTCAGGACGAGACTTCCGATGGCTATCCTATCGTTTGGATAACAATAGACTCAGGTCGTGAAGATGCCATCTCTGGCGAGTATTCGCTCCAAAAAGGCAATGTGTATATCAATATCAATGGCGACAATAACTGCTTCGTTGACCGGACAGGTAATTATGCCGACTATCTGTTCGCAAAAGATGTTGACTTGAAACTTAATTTCTCAGGCTTCTATCAGCCTTATGTACAATCTGACGGATACTATTTAGGAACTTATACAGGGTCGTTCAAAATCGAAACAGAGAGTGGAAAAACCTATGTCGCCAACTTCAACAACCAATTATGCAGCTCTTTCACTTATGCAACTATCAACAATGCGAACAAGGATAAGGACTTCATCTTGATGTTAGGCGAGGATACTCACACAGGTTTAGAGAACATCTCTAATTCACCGTCAAAACCGGTTAAGGTGTTGGAGAACGGCAATGTGTATATCTTGCGTCAAGGCAAACGCTTCACTATTACAGGAAATGAAGTAAGATAAGTAGAGATATGTTATTATAAAAAACAATTCCAAGCAAAATGAATATGCTTGGAATTGTTTTTTATTCTACTTTTGTCAGTTCAACTTCAATGGTGGCGGCTTTACCGTTTCTTAACAGACTTATCTCTACTTTGTCGCCCGGATGGTGTCTGCCTATTTGTTCTTGAAGGTCAGTAACAGTGCGTATCGTTCTGCCGTCGATATGTGTTATGATGTCGCCACGGTTGATACCGTATCTGTCAGCAGCACCACCTTTCACAACACCTGCTATGAATACTCCTTGTAGCGTAGACAGATTGCGCTCTTTTTGCAATTCGGGCGTTATCTCCATTATCTGCACGCCCAACACTGCTCTTTGTACCATGCCGAACTGTTTGATATCGCCTACAACCTTTTCAACAATGCTTACGGGTACGGCAAACGAATAGCCTGCGTATGAGCCTGTTTGTGAAGCAATAGCAGTGTTTATGCCTACAAGTTCGCCTCGTGTGTTCACTAATGCTCCGCCTGAGTTGCCCGGATTGACAGCAGCATCGGTCTGTATGAACGACTCAATCTTCATTGACGATTGCAAGATGTTGATGTTTCTTGCTTTCGCGCTTACTATTCCGGCAGTAACGGTTGAAGTGAGGTTGAACGGATTACCAACAGCAAGTACCCATTCGCCTACTTTCAGGTTATCGGAATTGCCAAAAGGAATAGTTGGCAGACTGTCGGCGTTAATCTTCAAAAGTGCAATGTCAGTATTGGGGTCGGTACCTACAAGTGTCGCTTCAAACTCGCGTTTGTCGTTGAGCACAACTTGAATTATTTGCGCTTTTTCAATGACATGGTTGTTTGTAACTATATATCCGTCTTTCGAAATTATGACCCCAGAGCCGGATGCCATTTGTGCCGGTTGCTGATATGTTTTCGGAATACCAAAGAAGAACTCCATAAACGGGTCGGCATATACTTGTCGTTGAATCGTGGTTTTGACATGGACAACTGCATGCACTGAACTTTCTGCCGCCTCGGTAAAGTCGGTTTGTGCGCTGTAATGTGTAATGACATTTTTGGCAGTGTCTGCTGGGGTGTGTATCGGCTGTGGCGTAACTTGGTCTGCCGCAAAAAGTTGGGGGTGTTTAAGCAGATAGCCGGTTGTTACGGCACTTGCTGCTACAATAAGAAACAGTGTTAGAAGAAAATTAAAAAACTTTTTCATTGTATTTTGATTTTTATGTTAACTATGTTAGTTGATGTTTAGATTCTAACCTGCGTTAGAATGAGAATTATTTTTATTTTAAGTTGCAAAGTTTGTGCCAAATAAAATATATTTGGAAAATTGCGATTTTTTTTGTATTTTTGCAACGCTTTTATGAAGAAATGCCTACAAAATTCAATTCATTGAATTTTGCAGAGGAAGAATTTTTTTGAGCAGTTTATTTTTTGCATACAAAAATTCTGTCTGCGAAAAAACTTTTGACGATGGTCTGGTAGCTCAGCTGGATAGAGCAACAGCCTTCTAAGCTGTGGGTCTCGGGTTCGAATCCCGACCGGATCACATAGGACATAAAAACACGATGTAAGTTAGATTGCACGATGTAACTTATTGTAAATCACGATGTAAGGAAAGTTAAGAAACGATGTTTTCTTGACTTTTCCTATGTTTATATCAGTAGGGAAAGTCATTTTTTTATTACTCGGTTAATAGGTCAAGTCCGATTTATCCCCAATTAGACCCCTATTAGTATCCAATTAGTTAATCTAAAAACCGTGCAATTTCCGTGCAACAAAAACATGGTTAAATTTACTTTTCTTTGAATTTTTTGTTTTTTTTTTGTATCTTTGTATGCTTTTTGTAAACAAGTTTAAGAATTTTATTATTAGCATAAAAGATATAATAATATAAAATGACAAAACATTATGATATACTCATTATCGGTGGCGGTGTTGCCGGTATGAGTTTTGCGCTGAAGATGGCGCGTGAGAAAAAGTATTCAATTGCATTATGCTGCAAAACGACCCTTGATGAGGCAAATACCCAAAAAGCTCAAGGCGGTGTGGCAAGCGTTACCAACCTGCTTGTTGACGATTTTGAGAAACATATTCACGATACGATGGTGGCTGGCGACTGGATTTCCGACCCGAAGGCTGTTCGTCAGGTCGTTACTCAGGCTCCTGAACAGATAAAAGAATTATTGAGTTGGGGTGTTAATTTTGATAGAAAAGAAGATGGCAGTTTTGACTTGCACCGTGAAGGCGGTCATTCGGAATTTCGTATTCTGCACCATGCTGACGATACAGGTGCAGAGATACAGCGCGGGCTAATGAAGGCAGTTCGTGAGAATGAGATGATTGATGTGCTTGAAAATCATTTTGCTGTTGAGATAATTACACAGCATCATTTAGGTCAGCATGTAACCCGCCGAACTCCCGATATAGAATGTTATGGTGCATACATACTTAATCCTGAGACACAAAAGATTGATACCTACCTCTCCCGTATAACGCTTATGGCAACCGGTGGAACGGGTGCAGTCTATGCTACTACCACCAATCCTAATATCGCGACAGGTGACGGAACTGCGATGGCATACCGTGCAAAAGCAAAGGTTCAAGATATGGAGTTTGTGCAGTTTCACCCTACGGCTTTGTATAATCCCCAAGAGACCCATCCGGCATATCTCATAACAGAAGCAATGCGTGGCTATGGAGGTATTTTGCGTTTGCCTAATGGTGAGGAGTTTATGCAGAAATACGACGAACGCTTGAGTCTTGCACCGCGTGATATAGTGGCTCGTGCAATTGACAATGAGATGAAACTGCATGCCCTTGACCATGTATGTCTTGATGTAACACATAAAGATGCAGAGGAAACGAAGCATCATTTCCCTAATATCTATCAGAAATGTTTGAGTATAGGTATTGATATTACGAAAGACTACATACCTGTTGTGCCGAGTGCTCATTATCAATGTGGTGGAATAAAAGTTGATTTGGACGCTTGTTCTTCTATCAACCGCTTGTATGCTGTAGGCGAATGTTCTTGTACAGGTCTGCACGGTGGCAACCGCTTAGCTTCAAACTCACTTATTGAGGCTGTCGTTTATGCAGAAGCAGCAGCTAAGCATGCAAAGCATTGTATTGACCAATACGACTTCAACGACAATGTGCCCGAGTGGAACGATGAAGGCACTATGACCAATGAGGAGAAAGTGCTTATAAGTCAAGATATAAAGGAAGTAGGGCAGATAATGAGTACTTATGTCGGTATTGTTCGTTCCAACTTGCGTTTGCGTCGGGCTCTTGAGCGTTTGGATATTCTTTACGAAGAGACGGAGGACTTGTTCAAGCGGGTTAAGGCCACTCGTGATATATGCGAACTGAGGAACATAATCAGTACTGCATATCTCATTACTCGTTCCGCTCTTAATCGCAAGGAGAGTAGGGGACTGCACTATACTATTGACTATCCGCACAAAAGTTGAGGCTTCGTTAGTTTAATCGCACAATAAGTAGCCGTAAAATAATGTTTCCTAATAAAAAATTTGAATTTTATGATAAAGCATATAGTTTTTTTTCGTTTGAAAGATGAAGCTGAAGGTCATAGCAAAGCAGAAAATGCACAGATTATAAAAGAAGGTCTGTTGTCGCTTAAGAGTAAGATTGACTGCCTTGTAGAAGAAACGGTCGGAATAAACATCCCGACCGCTCCTAATACGAATTATGATATTTGTCTTACTTGCATTTTCCGTTCTTGGGAAGACCTTAACACTTATGCCACACACCCCGAACACTTGAAAGTGGCAGCATACATAGGCAAGTGCAAGACCGATCGTGCCGCTTGTGACTACGAATATTAGAATACATAATTAAGTCGCCACTCTTTCGGATACTTGACTTGATAGGCAAGTGCCAGAGTCTTTGTTTCTCCCGCTTTGAGATTTATGTTCCACGAGAGTTTGCCTGTACGTTCGTTATTGATAGCGGGTTCGGTCGTGGCAGACAGCAACTCAATTTGAATCTGTTTGTCAGAAGAAACGGGGTATTGGTCTGTAAGTTGTATATCTACATCCACTTTCTTGTTGTTGCGGACAGTGATAGTATATACTTCTGTGATAACTCTGTTTTTGCCAGAATCTTTTTTCTGTGATTGAGTGATTGATTTTTCGCGTTTGACTACTATCTGCGGGTCATCTCCGAGGTTGAGTTGCAGACTGTCGGAAACGGAGTTTGTATTGAGTGTAGTCTCGCCAAGGAAAGTGTTTCCGAAGGTCAGCATTGCTCGTCCGTTAAGAAGTCCGAGTTTCTGCCAGTTGGTAAGGTATGCAACTAGATATGTCTTGTCGTCAACTTTCGGAAGTGCGATATATTGATAAGCGATGTCGGTAATTGATTGTTGCTCAAGGGTGATAGTTTGTTTCTTACCGTTTCCTGCAAGGGTGTATGGCGTCTGTATTTTCCATTCCTTCATAATCTGCTGGTCTTCAGCAACTACGAGATCTTCTTCGAATCCATCGTATTCTTCAACTTCCGCAGTGCGGTCCATTGCCATTAGCATCGGTTCCGGCATCGCATACGACTTGTTGGCAGAGCGATAAGTAGCAGCCTCTTCTTCTCTATGTTGGAGCACCCATTTGCCCATTGTCGGCGAGACATGTGAATGTGAGGGTGCTGCTGTTGACAATGTCAGTTTAACGCTTTTCCAATCAAACCCTGAAGTTTGTTGTACATCGGCTTTGAGTGTCAGTTTGGCGGGACCGCCAACTTTGTCGATCTGTATGTCGTAATGCGGTGCCCAAGAAGCATCAGGGGCGAAGTATTTTACTTTAATTTCTGCTTTCTGTTCGCTTGCAGACATAAGCGTAACAACAAGTCTACCGGTGCGTTGTTTGCCTTTGTTGGTGAGCGAGCGAACCTGACTTTCTAAACGGTTGATTTCTGCTTGTTGTTTTTCGATATCTTTATTTAAGGCTGTTTCCTTGTCTTTAAGTTCAATGTGGCGTTTGTTGAAGTATGCAAGACTTTGCTCTACTTGTTGTGTGGAAAGAGTTTTGTTGTTGTTAAAAACAAACTCAACGCCTGATTGTAGCAACTCTAATTGGGACTTGACCGACGATAGTTCGGCTTCCATATGAGCCTTTTGTGTCTTTATATTTTCAAGTGTGTCCAGATAAGGTTTGACAGCTTCTTCAACACTACCGGCTATAAAATCCTGACGGAATTGAAATGTTGCTATTTGTACATTCTTCGGGACAAGCAGTTGCAGACTTTCCACTTTTGTTTTGGGACTTAAGCCTATAAGTTCAATGCTATTCTCGCCCTTTTTCAGACTGACCTGTGTTTTCTGTAGCAGTTGTACACCCTGCGGAAAGATGGTAGCTTCGGTTGTTCCTACCTTTACTTCCGTTGCATTTGCCAATAATGCAAAAACAACAGAAAGGGATAAAATAAGAGTTTTTTTCATAGTTGAATCAAATTTAATTAGTTATTATGGAAAATATAATACAAGAAATATGCCAATAATGATTTTTTAGAAGCAAGCGAGTATCGCTATACATATTGTAGTAAACATCAAAACAGGCATTTGCAGGTCTAATTGCTCACTTTTGTGGGTAAAGATATACCAAAGATGCCAAAGAATTACAGGCAGGGCAATCAAGGTCAAGTATTTATGAATATATGCAAACAAAATAAAACAACCAACGAGTAAAAGGGTATGGTATATTTTTCCGCCGGTTGGTCCTAAGATTGAGGCAAAAGTTTTTTTGCCGTGAGCCTTGTCGTTGCTCATATCCCGTATGTTGTTGAGGTTCAACACTCCCACAATAGGCATTGCTATTGCTACGGCGGCTACGACACATTCTGCTGTTATGGTGTTTGATTGCAGATAAAAACTACCCATTGTGCTTAAGAGTCCGAAAAATAAGAAAACACCGATATCTCCGAGTCCCTTGTAGCCGTAGTTATGTTTGCCAAGGGTATAGGTTATGGCACCAATGATAGCAAGTGCTCCTAAAAGCAGAAAGACAAGACTTTGAGTACATAGCAGAGTGCCAAATGAAATCCACACAAGTGTTGTACCGAAAAGAACGGACAGACAAATAAAAGTAAGAATCATATATTTCATTTGTATTTCGGTTATCAAACCTGCTTGCAGACCGTATGCCACGCGTGCTGTTTGGTCGGTATCAGTGCCTTTTTGTGCATCGCCAAGTTCGTTGCATAAGTTGCTTAGTATCTGTAATGATAATGTCGTAAATATCGCAAAAACGAAGATAAGCACTGTCCTTAAGTCGGTAAAACTCAAGTTTGAATAATGGTAGGCAAGGCCTGTACCAAGTATTATGCCTGACATCGATAAAGGCAATGTGCGAAGCCTAAAAGATTTTATGTATTTGCCAACTGACATATCTTTAAGCGACTATAGTGGTTTGATAAATACGATACACTAAATATATTGTATATAAGCAAAGCAGAATAAGTCCTTCCCACCGTTTAATACTTTTCTCTTTGTTGGTCATAACAAATACCCATACCAAAATAGCACCAACCAATGCCATCAAAGAGTCGAGAGCCAAACCTTCGTATGCCGGCAGAGGGCGAATGGCGGCACTCGCACCTAAAATTAAAAATACATTGAAAATGTTGCTTCCAACAACATTGCCGATTGCAAGGTCGCTGTTGTGTTTGTATGCCGCCATAACTGAGGTGGCAAGTTCCGGTAACGAAGTGCCGAGTGCGACAATAGTAAGGCCTATAATAGAATCAGGTATCCCTATTTTTGATGCGATACTTGTGGCTGAATGAACTATTGATTGTCCGCCTAAGGTCAAACAGATAAGTCCTCCCAAGATAAGTAATATCGCCTTCCAAATAGGGATGGACACATAAGTGCTATCCGAAGCTTCTTTTTTGCGTAATCTAAAAGTGAACCACAAGAAAATGATAAACACAACAAGCAGTGCAATACCGTTTCCGCGACTTATAGTTCCGTCAAAAACTGTAAAAGCAACCACCATAATGGCAGAACCAATCATAAACGGAATATCAAACTTTCTTGAGGCTTTTTTTGACACAAGAGGATATACAAGTGAAGAGCAACCCAGTATGACAAAAATGTTTATAATGTTACTGCCGATGATGTTAGTAATGGCAATATCTGTAACTCCTTTTGCTACAGATACCATATTGACTACAAACTCGGGCATTGAAGTGCCAAAAGCTACGACTGTTAAGCCAATAACTAAGTCGCTGATATTAAGTCGCTTTGCTAATCCTGCTGCACCGTCAATGAGAAAATCGGCACCCTTTATCAAAAGTACAAAACCAACAATGAGCAGGATTGTTAGTCCCCAAGTGGTGTCTAAATGTGAAAAAAGTGTATCAAACATTATTTACCAAAAATTATATTATGCTATAAAAAACAGATGGAACAGATGGCAAAGCATCCGTATCCATCTGTATAGAAAAACAATATGAATGTTTATTCTGCGGCGGGTGCTTCAGCAGTAGCCTCTTTTGCGGCTTCAGCCTCTGCCTCAAGAGCTGCTTGTTTCTTTTTTGCAACTTCTGCAGCTTTTGCCTTATTGCTTTCTACTTCTTGTGCCAAACGAGCCTTTTGAACTTCAGCTTTCTTCTGTTGCTCAGCATTAGCAATCTTGCCGTTTTTGGCATCTTTTTGTGCTTTCCAAGCATCAAAGCGTTTTTGTGCTTCGGCTTCGTTGAAAGCTCCTTTCTTAACACCACCTTGCAAGTGTTTCATCAGAAGAACACCTTCGTCAGAGAGAATGTTGCGAACAGTGTCGGTTGGTTGAGCACCAACATTTACCCAATAGAGAGCACGCTCAAAATCAAGTACAACAGTTGAAGGATTTGTGTTAGGATTGTATGAGCCAAGACGCTCAATGTACTTACCATCACGCGGAGCGCGAGAGTCGGCTACCACAATGTGATAATACGCATAGTCCTTATGACCATGACGCGATAAACGAATTTTCGTTGCCATTGTTAAAAATACTAAATTTAAGTTAATGGATATGCTTTTCACGAAAAGCGTACAAAATTACAAAAAAAACTTTGATTTTCCAAATTCTTTTCGTTTTTCTATTTTGTTACTGAATTATATATTTATTTTGACAACTTTTGTTTGCAATTTGATTATTTCTTTTTTTTTTCGTATATTTGTACGATTTTATTGAAAAACTAATTAAAATTTAATATAAACAACAATGAAAAGTCTTGATTTAACCAAGTATGGTATCGTGGGCGCAACTGTTAAAGCCCACAACCCAAGTTATGAATTCCTTTTTGAGGAAGAAACCAATCCTGCGCTGACAGGTTATGAAAAAGGTCAACTGACTGAACTCGGTGCTGTAAATGTAATGACCGGTATCTATACAGGTCGCTCGCCTAAGGATAAATATATCGTTATGGACGAGAACTCGAAAGATACAGTATGGTGGACAACACCTGAATATAAGAACGACAACCACCCAATGTCCGAAGAGGTTTGGGCAAAAGTAAAAGAGTTGGCAGTTAAGGAATTGTGCAACAAAGAGTTGTATGTTGTTGATGCTTTCTGTGGCGCTAACAAAGACACTCGCATGGCTGTTCGTTTTATTGTTGAAGTTGCTTGGCAGGCTCACTTTGTTGAGAATATGTTTATTAAACCATCAGCAGAAGAACTTGAGAACTTCACCCCTGACTTTGTTATCTACAATGCTTCACTTGCCAAAGTAGAGAACTACAAAGAACTCGGTTTGAACTCAGAGACTTGCGTTGCTTTCAACACTACTTCTCGTGAGCAGGTTATTCTTAACACTTGGTATGGTGGTGAAATGAAGAAAGGTATGTTCTCAATGATGAACTACTATTTGCCACTTCGCGGTATTGCTTCAATGCACTGCTCCGCTAATACTGATATGGAAGGCAAGAACACTGCTATCTTCTTCGGTCTTTCAGGTACAGGCAAAACAACCCTCTCGACCGATCCGAAGCGTTTGCTCATCGGTGATGACGAGCACGGATGGGACGACAACGGCGTGTTCAACTTCGAAGGTGGTTGCTATGCAAAAGTTATCAACCTCGACAAAGAGTCAGAGCCTGATATCTATAACGCTATCCGTCGCAATGCCTTGCTTGAGAATGTTACAGTTGATGAGAACGGCAAGATTAACTTTGCTGACAAGTCAGTTACAGAAAACACTCGCGTAAGCTATCCTATCAACCATATTGAGAAGATTGTTCGCCCGATAAGTGCAGGTCCTGCAGCTGAGAATGTTATCTTCCTTTCAGCTGATGCCTTCGGCGTTTTGCCGCCGGTATCAATCCTTACTCCGGAACAAACAAAATACTATTTCCTCAGTGGTTTTACTGCTAAACTTGCAGGAACAGAGCGTGGTATTACCGAGCCGACACCTACTTTCTCTGCTTGCTTCGTACAAGCCTTCCTTGAGCTTCATCCTACCAAATATGCAGAGGAGCTTGTTAAAAAAATGGAGAAATCAGGAGCAAAAGCATATCTTGTAAATACAGGTTGGAACGGAACAGGCAAGCGTATCTCTATTCGCGACACACGCGGTATCATTGACGCTATCCTTGACGGTTCTATTAAGAGTGCTCCTACCAAAAAGATTCCTTTCTTCGATTTTGAGGTACCGACACAACTTCCGGGTGTAGATCCGAAGATACTTGATCCTCGTGATACTTATGCTGACGCTGCTCAATGGGAAGAGAAAGCTAAAGACCTCGCAGGTCGTTTCATTAAGAACTTTGCAAAATACGAAGGCAATGCCGCAGGTAAGGCTCTCGTAGCAGCAGGTCCGAAACTTTAATATGTAAAAATTTAATTCTTAAATCTTTAATAAAAGACATTTATGTTTATAGAAGACATTCACGCTCGTGAGATTCTTGACTCACGCGGCAACCCTACCGTAGAGGTAGAAGTAACTCTTGAGAGTGGTATTATTGGTCGCGCATCTGTTCCATCAGGTGCATCCACAGGCGAAAACGAGGCTCTTGAACTCCGTGACGGCGACAAAAGTCGTTATCTTGGCAAGGGTGTCTTGAAAGCCGTTCAGAATGTAAACGACAAGATTGCTCCGGCTCTGGTTGGCTACAGCGTACTTGAGCAAAGAGAAATTGACTGCAAGATGCTTGAACTCGACGGCACTCCTACCAAATCCAACCTCGGTGCAAACGCCATACTAGGTGTTTCTCTCGCTGTTGCACACGCCGCTGCAAACTATCTGCAGTTGCCTCTCTATCGCTATATAGGTGGTACTAATGGTCATGTTCTGCCCGTTCCGATGATGAATATCATCAACGGTGGTGCTCACTCTGACGCTCCTATCG
The DNA here is from genome assembly GCA_017480285.1 of Paludibacteraceae bacterium. Classification (GTDB taxonomy): domain Bacteria; phylum Bacteroidota; class Bacteroidia; order Bacteroidales; family Paludibacteraceae; genus Colicola. The sequence continues at coordinate 22,876 of JAFVAX010000060.1, forward strand.
CTTTCCAAGAGTTTATGATTCGTCCTGTTGGTGCTGAAAACGAGCGCGAGGCTATCCGTATGGGTGCAGAAGTGTTCCACGCACTTGCTAAACTCCTGAAGAAACGCGGTCTCTCTACAGCCGTTGGCGACGAAGGTGGTTTTGCACCGGCTCTTAATGGTATTGAAGACGCTCTTGAAAGCATTATGCAAGCCATCCGCGATGCAGGCTACGAACCCGGCAAAGATGTGAAGATTGCAATGGACTGCGCTGCCTCGGAGTTTGCAGTACAAGAGAACGGCGAATGGTACTACGACTATCGCCAACTCAAGGACGGCAAGAAGAAAGATCCTAACGGAAAGCGTCTTACTGCTGCTGAGCAAATCAAGTATCTCGAAGAACTCATTACCAAATATCCTATCGACTCTATTGAGGACGGTTTGGATGAGAACGATTGGGACAACTGGGTTAAACTCACCGCTGCAATCGGCGACCGTTGCCAACTCGTAGGTGATGACTTGTTCGTTACCAATGTTAAGTTCCTTGAGAAAGGTATCAAGATGGGTGCCGCTAACAGTATCCTTATCAAAGTCAACCAAATCGGTTCACTCACTGAGACTTTGGACGCTATTGAGATGGCTCACCGTCATGGATATACTACTGTTACTTCTCACCGTTCAGGCGAGACAGAGGACACCACTATCGCTGACATCGCTGTTGCTACCAACTCGGGTCAGATAAAGACCGGTTCGCTTTCTCGTACTGACCGTATGGCTAAGTATAACCAACTTATCCGTATCGAAGAGCAACTCGGCGAGCAAGCACAATACGGCTACAAAAAACTTAGATAAGAGCAAGCGATTTGCTGAATTTTACTGAATGTATCAGCCAAATATTGGCTGATACATTTGTTAATGTTTTATGCTTTTGTTAATGCTTTATAATACAATGAAAAACACGGTTTTACTCAGTTTATTTCTTTTTCTGTCTGTTTTTGCTTTTTCTCAAACAGAACCCTTATTTTACGAGTCGTTCGACAAATGTTTGAACGATGACGAACTCTACGATGGTTTTACCGGCGGTAACGACAATCTCTGGTCGGGCAATATCGCTACAGAGATAGCCGTTTTTACTGACAACGACGGTTGGACAATGGACAATGTGTTTGGTGCGAACCAATGTATAAAACTTGGCACTTCTTCTCTTCAAGGAAAGATAACAACACCTGCCATTGCCTGCACAGGCGATGCAACACTCACTTTCCGTGCTGCGCCTTGGAACGAAGAAAAGACTTTCTCTGTTACGGTAAGTGTTAAAGGTGGCACTGCCGACAAAACCTCATTCACTCTTGACAAGCATTGGAACGATATAACGGTGCAATTAACCGACATAACAGAGGCTGTTTCGATTACCTTCTCAACAGGCTCAAAGAAACAGCGTGTGTTTATTGATGAGATACGCCTTATGCCCGCAGATCCTAACAAAGCTGCTATTCGTGTTAAAGAAGGGACGACAGTTGATTATGGCTATCTTGGAAGATATTATAGTAGTGTCAACCGTACTATAGAAGTGAAGGGAGAGAATCTGTCAAGTGCTGGTATTAAGGCGACAATTGAGAGTGATGCTGATAACTTGTTCAGCGTCAGTCCTGCCAACCTGCCGGCTGAAGGTGGAGTATTGACTATAACCTGCAAATCAGGTGCTTATGAGGGTATGCACGGCGCATATCTCGTTTTGAGCGGTGTGAGCAAATATGATTCTCAAGAAAAGACAGAAAAAACAGTCACTCTTGTTATGGAAGTGAGCGGTTTAGACCTTCAGGGTAGTGGCACGAAGGAAGACCCTTATACTGTTAGCGACCGACTTTTGCTTGCCGACAACGATGGTAGTGTATGGTCAGGAACGATGTATTGGGTAACAGGTTATGTGCTGGGTGCAGCCAAACGATATAACGATAAGTTTGACGGTATCTGCTCCAACGACAAGTTGTCGATTGTGCTTGCTGACAGTCCGACGGAAACAGATATGAACAAGGTTATAACCGTTCAGATAGGTGGAGAGGCTCGCGATGCTCTCAATGTGGTCGATAATCCCGAATTGTTGGGCAAGCAAGTTAAAGTACAGGGTACGCTTCTAACCGACAATGGCTCACCGCTATATCTTGGAAAAGCAGGAGTGAGAGATGTTAATTATCATAGTCAGTATGTCTTGCCCGATGATATTGTTAGCGATATTGAAACAATTACGGAAAATAATAATCTGCCTATGTATGATGTGCTTGGTCGGAGGGTTGGAAAAGACTATAAAGGAGTGGTTATTATAGGAAATAAGAAGTTTATTGTCAGATAATTTATTTTAATAAATGAAAGAAGGTATGTCTTTGTATAAAGATGTACCTTTTTTTTTGAAAAGATTGTAATAATTAAAAAAGTTTGCATATTCGTGAAATTATTTGTATCTTTGTACGCTTTATGCGCAAAAATGAGTAGAATATGATTGATTATATCAAAGGCACACTCTCCGAAAATACACCAACATACGCTGTCGTTGAGGCTTGTGGTGTCGGATACGAAATAAATATATCTTTGCAGACTTATACTGAACTAACCGGTAAGCAGGAAGTTAAACTATTTGTTACTGAAATTATCCGCGAGGATGCTCACTTGCTTTTTGGCTTTCTGACAAAGACGGAACGGAGCATTTTTCTGCTTCTGACTTCTGTTTCAGGAGTCGGTCCTAACACGGCTCGTATGATAATGTCCTCATTCTCAGCCGCTGAAATAAGGCAAATAATCTCGTCGGGCAATCAGCGTGCCTTGTCAGGAGTTAAGGGTATAGGTTCTAAGACGGCTCAAAGGATTATAGTAGATTTGAAAGATAAAGTTCTGGCTATTGATATCGCCGGTATCGACAATCTGCCGGACAATGAGGCTGTTGCTACGGTGGGTGTGGTTGATAATGAAATAAAGCAAGAGGCAGTATCGGCTTTGCAGATGCTTGGTTTTCAAGTCTCGGCAAGCAGTAAAGTGGTTGAAAAGATTTTATCCGAACAGCCTGATATGCCGGTTGAGAAAGTTATTCGTTTGGCTCTTAAAATGCTTTGACAATTCTGAAAAGAATACTATTCATATTATCTTTTATTGCAAGTGTCTGTTTCGTTTCGGCACAAACCGACTCTATCCCTGAACGCAAGTCGGGTTTCGTGCCTGCTGATAGTGTCAGTTTTGCACCTGCCTTGCCTGAAAACGATGCCGTTAATACTACTGTTGAATACGATTCCCGAAACGGCTATTATATTATCCATACCAAGATGGGCGATGTGGATATTGCCACACCGTATATGATGACGGAGAGTGAATATCGTCTTTATTCAGAGCAACAGGCCATGGGACGCTATTGGGAGCAGAAAATCAGCGAAGTGGAGCATTCCAACGAGAAGAAGTTTGATATAACCGATATGAAATTCAATATCGGTCCTGCCGACAAAGTGTTTGGTCCGGGTGGTATTCAAATAAAACTGCAAGGTTCTGCTGAACTCTTATTCGGGTTTAAGCATCAGTATGTTGGCAACCCTGCGCTAACAAAGCGAACGAGAAACAACAACGCTCTTGACTTTGATGAGAAGATACAAGTGAGCGTCAATGCTTCCGTAGGCGATAAGTTGAGTTTTAATATGAACTACAACACCGAGGCTTCGTTTGATTTCGACCAGCAACTGCTTAAACTCAAATATAAAGGAAAAGAAGACGATATCATTCAGTCGCTTGAAGCCGGAAATGTATCGCTTAACCTTAATAGTTCGCTCATTCGCGGCAGTCAGTCGCTTTTTGGTATAAAAGCCGATTTGAAGTTCGGACGATTGAGCGTTCAGGCACTTATCTCACAGCAGAATTCGCAAAGTCAGTCGGTCAATTCGGAAGGCGGTGCGCAGACAACCAAATTTGAAGTCTCAACTCTCAACTACGATGAGAACCGTCACTTCTTCCTGTCTTACTATTTCCGTGAAAACTACGAGAATGCGATGCGACAATTACCTTATATCGCATCCGGCATAACAATCAACCGTATAGAGGTTTGGATAACCAACAAACGCGGAAATTACGACAACTCCCGTAACCTTGTTGCTTTCGTCGATTTGGGTGAGGCTGCAGAAGCACACCTTCTTGCAAACGGGGTACATTCAATAACGACAAGCCCGTTGCCAAACAATAAAGCCAATAGTCTATATGGCGAGATTGCATCAATGGCAGATGTGCGTAACATTCAGCAAACCAATGCTATACTTGGCGGTTTGCACCCTGATTGGACGGGTGGCGAAGATTATGAAAAGATAGAATCAGCACGCTTGCTCAATGCTTCAGAATATACGCTCAACAGTGCTTTGGGTTATATCTCTCTTCGTCAGGCTCTTAATCAAGACGAAGTGCTTTGTGTCGCATACGAGTATTCATACGGCGGACAAGTCTATCAAGTAGGTGAGTTCAGTACGGAGAATTCCGAAAACCTAAAGGCACCTAATGCTCTGTTCGTTAAGATGTTGAAGAGTAGTTCGAACGCACCTATCCCTGAAAAACCGCATCGTGGTACATGGGATCTTATGATGAAAAACATCTATTCAATCGGTGCAACGCAGATGTCAAGTGATAACTTCGAGTTGCAAGTGATGTATCGTAACGACTCCGTAGGTACAGATCTTCAGTATCTGCCTGAGACAAAACTTAAAGGCAAGCCGTTGCTTCGAGTTATGAACCTTGACCGTTTGGACAAGAAAAACAACAAGACACCTGATGGTAAGTTCGACTATATAGAAGGTTATACTGCTCTCTCAAGCATGGGACGAATCATTTTCCCTGTTCTTGAACCATTCGGCTCATATCTTGCAAGTCAGATTGACGATCCGTTGCTCGCTGAGAAGTATATCTTCCAAGAACTCTATGATTCAACACTCGTCAATGCTGAAGAGTATTCGGAGAAAAACAAGTTTACGCTTACCGGTAAGTATAAAGGCACTAACGGTAGCGAGATTCGCTTGAACGCAATGAATGTGCCGCGAGGTTCCGTAACGGTTACTGCCGGTGGTGCTACACTTATTGAGAATGTGGACTATACGGTTGACTATATGATGGGTGTGGTGAAGATATTGAATCAATCGCTTATTGATGCCGGAACAAACATCAATGTCAAACTTGAAAACCAATCGACCTTCTCGATGCAGCGCAAATCGCTCATCGGAACTCACCTTGAGTATCAGTTCAATAAGGATTTCTCAATAGGTGGTACGCTTATGTATATGAACGAGCGCCCGCTTACCACGAAAGTGAATACGGGTAGCGAGCCGCTCTCAAACCTTGTTTGGGGTCTTAACCTCGCTTACAAGACGGAGTTTATGTGGCTTACCAATGGTATCAATGCCATTCCTTGGATCAATGCCACTCAACCTTCTACCTTCCAGATAAATGCCGAGTTTGCACACCTCGTGCCCGGACACACCCGCGAAGTGGGTAAGCAGGGACTTGCTTATATTGACGATTTTGAAGCAACAAAAACGAATATCGACCTACATTATTCCACCTTCTGGCACCTTAGTAGCACACCATCCCGTTTTGCTGAATACGACAAGTCGGGCAAAATCGAATATGGCTTTAACAGAGCGCACATGTCGTGGTTCATGGTTGACCCTATTTTCGGTCATCCCCAAAGCAATACGCCACAACATATACGCGACGATGTGGACGCACTCTCCGACCACCGTACCCGTATAGTCTATGAGCAAGAACTCTATCCGAATAAAGAGCAACTTGCAACAGAAGACACTCGCCAGCCGGTGCTGAACATATCATACTATCCGTCCGAACGAGGTGCATATAACCTCAACACACAGGATATCATGCCTAATGGTATGCTTAATAATCCTGAAAAGCGCTGGGGCGGTATGATGAGAAAAGTTGATAATACCGACTTTGAGGTGGCAAACATTGAGTATATCGAGTTATGGATGATGGATCCGTTCCTGACAAACGATGACCCTAACTACGAGGGTGGTACGATATATATCGATTTAGGCGATGTGAGCGAAGATGTCCTAAAAGATGGTAAAAAGTCGTTTGAACACGGACTGCCCGTATCTGACAACGACTTGCAGAACCTTGTTGATACAACAGTTTGGGGACTTGTGCCACGCACCACTTCAACTACTGTCGCTTTTGCTAACGAGGCTGGTGCAAGACAACGACAAGATGTCGGACTTGATGGTCTTAACGATGCCGCTGAACAACAGTTCGTTACTTACAGCACCTACCTTCAAGAACTCCGTCAGAGAGTGGATGCCACTACTATCAGTCGATGGAACAGCGATCCGTTCTCACCACTGAACGACCCCGCAGGAGATAATTATCATTACTATCGCGGTACCGACTACGATAACGATGAAGTGTCGGTGCTTGACCGATACAAACATTTTGTCGGTGTAGAGGGCAACTCACCCGACACTGACAACTCACCAGAGTCATACGGAACTGCATCCACTCTGACACCTGATATAGAAGATGTCAATAGCGACAATACCCTCTCTGAATATGAAAAGTACTACGAATATCGTATTGATATAAAGCGTAATATGATGCAAGTAGGCTTGCAACATATCACCGAGCGTATGGAATGTCGCGTAAAACTTGAAAACGGAACAACAGAAACGGTTACTTGGTATCAGTTTAAGATACCTATAAGAGACTACACACAGAAAGTCGGATCAATCCGCAACTTCAAGTCTATTCGCTTTATGCGTCTGTATCTTACCGATTTCAAGCAAGAAACTTTCCTGCGTTTTGGTACGCTTGACCTTGTGCGTGGCGAATGGCGTAGTTATAACAAAGACCTTATGCCTGTCGGTATGACTGCCGCTACTAACGGCTCGCTTGATGTTCAGGCTGTTAATATAGAAGAGAATAACAACCGTACACCTGTGAACTATGTCCTGCCACCCGGCATTACCCGCCAGACCGACCCGGGACAAGCACAACTTATTGCCCAAAACGAGCAGGCGATGGTGCTTCGTGTGCATAACCTCTCACCTGCCGACGGTAGAGCGGTTTATAAGAATACTTCTTACGATATGCGACAGTACAAACGCTTCCAGATGTTTGTGCATGCTGAGAAGTTGCAAGAAGATGAGTCTTTGAGAGACGGCGACCTGCATGCGTTTGTCAGACTTGGTTCAGACCTCAAAAACAACTATTACGAGTACGATATCCCGCTTTCATTGACACCGGAGGGTATCTACAACAATGAAAACGAGGCTGACCGCCGTTTGGTTTGGCCTGAAAACAATATGTTTGATTTCCCCTTTGAGGTGCTTACCGATGCCAAACTTGCGAGAAACGCTGCCCGTCGGTCAGGGACAGATAATGTAGGCAATGCCGTACCTTATACTATCTACGATGACGACTCCGGCAAACCGCAGAATAAGATTACCGTCTTGGGTAATCCGACATTGGGCGAGGTAACAAGCATAATGGTAGGTATCCGCAACGGTGGCAGTGAAGTCCATTCCGGAGAGGTGTGGGTCAACGAGATGCGTATGTCTGACTATAAAGAAGACGGTGGCGTGGCTGCAATGGCAAATGTGGCGTTAGGTATAAGCGATATTGCGCAAGTCAATGTTGCCGGACAACTCGAAACGGCAGGTTATGGTTCGATTGAGAGCAGTCTGCTACAGCGCAATATGGATAATAAGTACCAAATAAGTGTCAGTGCCGCCGTTGAGGCAGGGCGACTCTTCCCCGAAAAAGCCAAACTGCAAATACCTTTCTATGTGTCGTATTCCAACGAGACGACTTCGCCTGAATACGATCCGCTTGACACTGATGTCAAACTCAAAGACAATCTTGATACTTACGACAACAAGCACGACCGCGATTCAATACGCAATCGCGCTATAACCGTCCATAAATCAACGAATATATCTATTTCTTCCGCGAAGGTAAACATACACTCAAAGAAGAAAAATATGTTCTACGATCCGGCTAACTTCACCATCTCGTATGCTCACTCCGTTCAGGACGAGCGCACGCCTGAAGTGGAACTTGACCGTACAAAGGAGGACAAAGGCTCGTTCACTTATGCCTATTCGTTCAACCCCAAACCTTGGGAACCGTTTGCAAAGATTGAAAAAGTGAAGAAACTGAAATGGATAAGCGAACTAAACATATATTATCTGCCACAGAGTTGGTCGTTCTCAACAGATATGTCGCGTACATTTACCCACATGAAAACTCGCGACTTCAACCAAGACATCGAACCGTTGATTGGACCTACAGTGCCTGAAAACCACTCATTCTCCAAAGACTGGATGTGGAATCGTAACTTCGACTTCAAGTACGACCTTACCAAGAACCTTAAGTTCTCATTCCAGACTGCGATGAACTCCACAGTGGAAGAGGGTTATTATACGCCTGAGATAATCAAAGACTATGCCTTTACACACGACTATTATGAGGCTTGGAAAGATACGGTGCTGCGCTCGCTCAAAACAATGGGTACGCCCTATCAATACCAACAAGTCTTTACCGCTTCGTTTAATGTGCCGTTCAACCGTTTCGTATCGCTTGATTGGATAAACGCTAATGTGTCGTATAATGCCACATATAATTGGAATCGTACAACAAGAGCGTCCGACGAAGACAGCAATTTAGGTAACACGATATCATCGATGGCATCTTGGCAGGGCGATGCTACGCTGAACTTTGAAAACTTGTATAACAAGTCCAAATATCTTAAAGATATCAATCAGCGCTACAACGGCAGACCGTCTCGCCGACCGTCAGGCAACCGACAAAAGAATTTCTCACATACCATCAACGATGCCAAAGCCGACTCTACTTACGAGGTAACTCATCGTTTGGGGGCTGCCGGAGTGAACATAACAGCTACCGATGCTAACGGAAAGAAAGTGAAAATCAAATATAAGGTTATTGACAACAACAAAGTAAGTATCACGCCAACACAAGATGTAGCAACCCTTTCTCTTGCTATGACCCCTAAGGCTCAAGCTGACCGCACACCCGGACAAGTCGTAGGTGATTTGTCGCTTCGCTTCCTTATGATGGTAAGAAAAGTACAAGTAACATATCGTCATACTAATTCGCTTGTTGTTCCAGGATTTGGTCCGCAGGCAGGTTTTATGGGGCAACAGCGCATTGACGGCAAATATGCACCGGGCTTTGACTTCGCTTTCGGTTTCTTCAACTCCGACAAGTTTATGGATAAGGCTCGCAAGCGTTATTGGCTGTCGGCGGATACAACTGTCGTTCAACCTGCCACTTCTGCCACCACTTCGGATCTGGACATAAAGATTCAACTTGAACCCTTCCCCGGATTTAAGATACAAGTCAGTGGCAAATACTATAACGCAAAGTCCAAATCCTTGATTTATAGTTATGAAGATATGCAGGAGACGATGACCGGTAGTTATAACATAACAACTGTTGCTATCGGTACTGCCTTCGACCGTATCAGTAGTGCTGCTACCAATTTCCACTCTGATGCCTTTGACCGTTTCCTCGAAAATCGCGACAAGTTGCAAGACCGTGTTACTACTCAATATCAGAATGTGCAGTATCCTAACAGCGGGTTTATAAAAGGCACACCTATGGCAGGACGCTATTTCCGCGACTATAACCAAAAAGTTGACCGCAACTCTGCCGATGTGCTTATACCTGCTTTCCTATCGGCATATTTAGGTCGTAGCCCAAGCAAGATAGGTCTTAACCCGTTCTTGGGAATGAAGAATATACTGCCTAACTGGAGTGTTACTTTCGACGGGCTTGGACGATTACCGTGGCTTCGCGACCATTTCCGATCCATAACACTCACACACGCATACACGTGTAAATACTCAATAGGTGCATACACAAGTTATTCCACTTGGGTGGGTGCCGAGGCGGGCAACAGAAATTTGGGTTTCATACGAGATGTGGAAACAGAATTGCCGCTACCTTCGTCCGCTTTTGACATCGCATCTGTACAACTGCAAGAGAGTTTCTCGCCACTTATTGGTCTTAACATCGCAATGAAAAACAGCGTATCTCTAAAGGCTGAATACCGTCAGCAACGCAACCTTGCATTGAATATCACTTCAGTGCAACTGATGGAAGGAAATACCAAAGAGTTGGTTGTTGGTGTCGGATATACGATTAAGAATTTCGATGTTATCATCAAAGCCAAGAACGACCGTCAAAATAAAGTGCGTAACGACTTCAAACTCACACTCGACTTCTCATACAAGAATGTGAAGAGTCTTTTGCGTAAGATAGAAGAGGACATAACACAAGCAAGTTCGGGCAATAAGGTGTTCTCTGTTAAGTTCTCTGCCGACTATACTCTGTCAAGTAAAGTGAATCTGCAGTTCTTCTACGAACATCAAGGAACAACACCACTGCTCTCTACTTCCTTCCCTGTCAAGTCCGACAATGTGGGAATAAATGTGAAACTAATGCTAACAAGATAGCCCAATTTGAATCTTTGAATCTTTGAATCTTTGAATAATATAAAACTATACTATTATGTTGAAAGAATTAAACGATGCTAACTTCCAGGAAGCTATAGCACAAAATTTACCCGTTGTAGTTGATTTTTGGGCACCTTGGTGTGGTCCCTGCCGTATGCTCTCACCCATTGTTGACGAACTCGCCAAAGAATACGATGGAAAAATTCTCGTTGGAAAAGTTAATGTTGATGAGAACGAAGATGTACCTGCTCAGTATGGTATAATGAGTATTCCTACGCTACTTTTGTTCAAGAACGGCGAAATTGTCAATCGCCATGTCGGTGCGGGCAATAAAGCCACCATATCGGCACTCTTTGAACAACTGCTGTAAATAAGTTAATTTTTTTGTAATGATTAAAAACGCAATAAATTCTATTGCGTTTTTATTTTGTTTTTTATGTATTTTTTTGTATTTTTGTGGCGTTTATGATGAAACTACGAAAAGAATGTCAAATATAGATAAATTCTCCTTTCTTGAGCATTTGAACGAGCAACAGCGTGAAGCCGTCATGGCAAATGAAAATCCTGAACTCATTGTTGCCGGTGCCGGTTCGGGCAAGACGCGTGTGCTTACTTACAAAATAGCGTACTTGCTTGCAGCCGGACTGCCTGCGTATAAAATTTTGGCTCTTACTTTTACCAACAAGGCTGCTCGCGAAATGAAAAATCGTATCGAGAAACTTGTAGGTGAGGATGTGGCTAAAAATCTTTGGATGGGCACTTTCCACTCCGTTTTCGCCCGTATCTTGAGGCAGGAGATGAGAAATACCAATTGGCCATACAATAGCGATTTTACTATTTATGACTCGTCTGATTCAGAGGGTTTGCTAAAGCAGATACTGAAAGAAATGGGTTTGAAAGACAATCAGTACTATAAGGTCTCGGTTGTACAAAACAGAATATCAGCCGCTAAGAACTCGCTTGTAGGTCCTGATGCTTATAGTAATATAAGTGCTTATCTGGAAGATGACAAACTTGCAAAGCGCCCACTGCTGAATGTTATCTACAAGAAATATAGTCAGCGGCTTATTGATGCCAATGCAATGGACTTCGACGATTTGTTGTTTCTTATGTTTTATCTGCTTCAGAATTTCCCGGAGATAAAAACGAAGTATCAAAATCGTTTTGAGTTTGTGTTGGTTGATGAGTATCAAGACACTAACTATGCACAGTATCAGATTATCAAACTGCTTGCTCCGCCTGCAAACAATGTATGTGTCGTAGGCGACGACGCACAAAGTATATATTCCTTCCGTGGGGCTGATATTCAGAATATACTCAATTTCCGACGCGATTTCCAAAACGCCAAAGTATATAAGTTGGAGCGCAACTATCGTTCTACAAAAAACATAGTTGATGCGGCAGGAAGTCTGATAAGTCATAACATCAACCAAATTCCGAAACATATTTTCTCTCAAAATGAGTCAGGCGAAAAAGTACATCTTGCTCCGCAACTCTCTGACCGTGATGAGGCTCGTTTTATAGCACGAACAATCGGTGAACGCAAGAAAAAAGATATCCGTGAGTCCGACGATTTTGCAGTTCTTTACCGTACAAACGCTCAATCGCGTGTTCTTGAAGACGAGATGCGAAAAGCCGGCATACCTTATCGCATTTATGGCGGTTTGTCGTTCTATCAACGCAAAGAGATAAAAGATATGTTAGCATATCTGCGTTTGGCAGTTAATCATAAAGATGAAGAAGCACTCGTTAGAATAATCAACACCCCTGCTCGGGGAATAGGCGATACTACTGTTGAAAAGTTAAGAAGGGCATCGACAGAAAGAGATGTGGCAGTTTTTGAGGTCGCCAAAAATCCGATGCTGTTTGGTTTTGAAGGCTCAAAAGGTGCGATGCAGAAACTGACATCTTTCGCCACAATGATTGAAGGGTTTACAGAAAAAGCACAAACATCAGATGCATACGAGTTCGCCAAAGATGTGGCTTCAGCATCAGGTTTAGTAGCAGCAGCCATGCTTGACCAAACCCCCGAGGGCAAAGACAGATACGAGAACTTGCAGGAGTTGCTTAACGGCTTGCAGGAGTTTGTCTCGGAACGAAGAAACACAGGTGAGTCAGTGTCTATAAACGAATTTCTGCAAGAGGTGTCATTATTAACCGACCAAGACCATAATCAGAACGATAGCACGCCACGCGTAACACTTATGACTATTCACGCCGCCAAAGGGCTGGAGTTCCCGGTAGTGTTTATAGCCGGTGTGGAGGAAAATCTTTTCCCGTCAGCCTTTTGCGAAACACCTACAGAAGTCGAAGAAGAACGGCGTCTTATGTATGTGGCAATGACGCGTGCAGAGCAGGTCTGCTACATCAGTTATTGCAGTCAACGATTCCGTTTTGGAACAACAAGTCCTGCCTCACCAAGCAGGTTCGTAAAAGAGATAGATACACAGTTTGTTGATGAGTTGCGTCAGGTTTCTTCACCAAGTTGGTCAAACTCTTTCTCACAACAACTTCGCGACGAGATAAACAGCCGATATTTTAAGTATCAAGAGAAACCACACTCTCAACCGACTGACATAAATGATTTTCGGGTAAATCATCAACAAAGCAGACCTAATCACTCCGATAACAAGGAAACATCAAATATCAAATCTCAATTATCAACTGCAGACACTCCTTTCTCTATCGGCTCGTGGGTGATGCACGACAGATTTGGAAAGGGCAAGGTGCTTGACACTTATGCGGAAAACGGCAACGACAGAATAGTGATAAAGTTTGTCGGAGAAAGCCAACCTAAAACTCTTCTATTGAAATTCGCCAAATTAAAGGCTATCAACAACTGATTTATTTGAATCTTTGAATCTTTGAATAAAATGAAAATACTATTTATATCAAGTGGCAATAAAATAGGCACTAACAACGGTGTGTCGAGTTTTGTTCGTTCGCAGATGGACTCTCTTATCAAACAAGGAGAACAAGTCGATTTGTTTCCCGTGGTAGGACATGGCATTAGAGGCTACCTTAAGAACCTCAAGTCGTTGCGACAACAAATAAAGCAAGGCAATTATGATATTGTTCATGCTCACTATTCCACTTGTGCTTGGCTGACAGAATTGGCACTTTGTTGTCTAAGCCTGAAGAAACGACCGAAATTGGTGGTATCTATCTTAGGCAGTTTTCCCTGTATAAGCAATAAAGGGAAACTAAAACGCCGGTTCGTCAATTTCAGCGTTTCACATCTTTGGGACAAGACCATAGTCAAGTCTCGTCGTACATTAAAGCAACTCCTTTTGAACGATAAAGTAGAACAATCGGTACTACTGCTCCCAAACGGAGTGAATTTAGAGCAGTTCACAATCGTCCCTCAACAAAAAGCGCGTCAGGAGTTGGCGTTTGAAAAGGATATGAAATATGTTATTTTCGTAAGTAATCCTAATAGAGTGGAGAAACGCTGGTCCTTGGCAGAGAATGTGGTGCAGGCATTAAATGATGAGCAAACCGTTTTAGTTCCTGTCTTTAATCGTTCGCACAATGAGGTCGTTAAGTTTATGTGTGCTGCCGATGTGTTGTTGCTGACCTCGTTTAGTGAAGGCTCGCCTAATGTCATCAAAGAGGCTATGGCGTGCAATCTGCCTATCGTTACTACTGATGTAGGCGATGTACACGAGCGTTTGGACAACCTCGAAGGGTGTTTTGTGGCTGAAGAAGACAGTGCCCAAAAACTGGCAGAATGCCTGAAACAAGCCTTAGCCTTCAGCGGCAGAACTAATGGTCGTGAAGCGCTTATTGAGCAGGGGCTTACCACACAATTAGTTGCTAAAAAGCTTATAAGTACCTATATCAATCTATAAATTTTTATTACTATGAAAAAGGCTTTACTTTTTGTTGTAGCAATATGTCTTGCTACAATGGGCTTGAAAGCCCAAGACTGTCAGAACGGGCCATACGCTCTTTATGTCAATGGTTCGTCGGTTGCAGTGTTTGAAGATGCCGGAATGTCGCCCGATCAACTGCCGCAACTGCACGCCGTTGCACAACTTGCAGAAGGCGATGTTGTGCAGTTCTGCAACACAAGTTGCGATGCCCGTTGGTTCCCGACAAACATTGAAACAGGTGGTGATGTTGACGGTAGTGCTAACTTCGCTGTTTCAGGTGAGAGTGCTGTCTGCAATGTAGCAGGTTGCTACAACTTCTGGTGGAATCAGAAATTTTAGGACGACCGCCT
>JAFVAX010000061.1 GCA_017480285.1 Paludibacteraceae bacterium
TGGCAAGCCACGAAGTTAGGCGTGGTAACAAGGTAAGTGGAGTGGATAGGCTCGTCGCCGAAACGCAGGTGCGGAATAAAATTAGGATTTCACCTATAAGCAATAAATAAATGTTCACTCTGTCAAAACATCCCTTTGACATCGCAAAGATACAACATTTTTCCCACTTCCGCAACAAAATCCATCAAAATTCCTCACCCCAAGCAAATTAACTCCCGAAACCTCTTGCATATCTCGCCAAAAAGCATTACTTTTGCAGCATATTTTACGCTATTTGGAGCGGGTGATTAGCGGGATGTTACCGTGAAGTTACCGCGTTAGTCCGCTGACCACACCGTAGGCACACAATACCCAAAGAGTAGGAACAATATCATATCAGTGGCTTAACACAATCATAATCCGCCAATAAAACCGACACAACATAAACCAACAAACACAATACCATCATGGCAATAGTCAATCTCGAAGTCCCGTTTGCGGAAGTCCACGGCACACTTGTCCGCAACGGCATCATCCACCGCCAGAAAAAGTACAAGGACAACAACGGCAAAGTCATCTTTGAAGGTCGGCAGGAAGCCTATGCCGTCCGTCATCCGCGCGACTACAAGAAGAATCCTCCGCAGGGCGAGAAACTCCGTAACATCAACATCTTCCGCGAAGCCAACCGCCTCACCACCGAACTCATCCTCCTTGACCACAAACTGAAAGCCGCCCAAGCGTCCGACAATCCTGAAGCCGCCATACAAGCCATTCTCCAAGACCCTGAAACCGCAGAAAAAGTCAAGCAACTACAAGACTACAAATCCCGTTTCAAGAAGCAAATCCGCAAGCCCGACCCGCACGCCCCCATAGACCCACAAACGCACAAGCACAAGCAATACCGCACCCTTAATACCTTCATCCGCGCCCTCATTTACCAAGCCCTCAAAGCAGAAGAATCGCAGAAAAACCTCAAATAAAAGGTATGGAAATACTGTTTATTTCCAAGAAAACATATAAAATCGCATAAAAAGCGAAATTGTTTTTGTAATTAGCAAAAAATGTTGTATCTTTGCAGTCAATATACGTAATTGTAACCTCAAAATTGGGATGACATAACTATGGCATATTTTGTTCAAGACATTGCAAACAAATTGTTACATCGTGCAATGCAAAACGATGAGGGAGAACTTCTCTCAAACCTCAAATTGCAGAAATTGCTTTATTATGAGCAGGGTTATCACCTTGCTGCCTTTGGTACGCCTCTGTTTGATGAGGATATAGAGGCATGGATGTATGGACCTGTCGTGCCGTCTGTTTACGAACATTTCAAGGCGTTCGGGAACAAGGGGATAGAAGGAGATTTCCCAAATATTCAACTTTCAGAAAAAGAAGAAAACCTCTTCGAAGATGTCTATGATACATATTGTGAATTGTCTGCCATTGGTTTGATGCGACAGACACACAGCGAAACACCGTGGACTTCTGTTCAACCGGGCAAGGGAAATATCATATCTAAGGAATCAATGAAAGAATACTTTAGCCAACTTTATGAGCAGTAAGATTAAGTTTGGTAAAAAAGAGAAGCACTTGTCAAAATCCAAGGAATTACAGACAGACAAGTGCATTTCTTTCAATTTCAGATATTTGTGTGACAAGTCGTATCCTGACTGTAAAGACATTTCATTCTTTGTGAAATATCTGGGACGCTTAAGCAAGTTATCATCTATCTCTTGGAAACAAGCCCAACAGAGTGACAGACACGGATTCGGTTTTGAAACATTGGGAGTTGAAAACATTAAAGTGGCATTGCCGCCTGTTGTTACTGAAGATGTTAAAAAGTTGCTTGTTTTTCGTGCCACTGGTGATAATCATGCTTTTCTTGGTTTAAGGGACGAAGATGTTTTCAACGTCATCTTTATTGAATCTCAATTTGGTGACATTTACAATCACTAACAATCGCAATTGAATAAACTTTTACGCCTATGACCAACCACGCATCGTAAAGGCGATGCATAACATACATAATCAAGCATTTGCTTTATACGGATAAATTCAATCTTCGACAAATTGTAATGTGTGTCCATAATAAAGCAGATGTTCGCACCGCGAGTGTGAACTGTCTGCATATATTGGCACACATGGGAGTGGAAGCCCGAATATACCAATATAGAAATTAGAATCAGTAAAATAGCAGATGGTTCACACTTTTTTTGTGTACAACAAGTTACATTTCATAGGCAAAATAACATATAATAATACAAATCTAAATATCATACAATTATGGCAAAAACAATCGGAATTGATTTAGGTACAACTAATTCTGTTGTAGCCTTCAAAGATGTAACCACAAGGGTTATCGCGACAGGTCCCAACAATGATGATCTCTGCCGTTCATGTGTAGCAATGGATAAGGGGAATGGTAGTTTTACTATTGGGAATGCTCCGTACAAGAATTGGAAACGCTATGCTCCCAACATCGTTGTTTCGGTAAAACGCTTAATGGGTGCTTCTATTGCAGATGCACAAGTTCAAAAAATGAAAGAAGATAAAGATATGTACCCCTATGGAATCGCCAAAATGTCAGGAGGAACAGAAGATTCTGTTGTGGTCATATTGAATGGTCAAGAGTTTACGCCTGAAGAGATTAGCGCAAAGATACTTAAACAACTCAAAGACGATGCATCTATCAAATTGGGTGATGAAGTAACTCATGCCGTCATTACCGTTCCTGCCTATTTCAATGAAAAGCAAAAAAGTGCAACTCGTCGGGCGGCAGAATTGGCAGGACTGAAAGTGCAGCGACTGCTTGCAGAACCAACTGCGGCTGCCATTTCGTATGGGGCGGACAAACTCTCGGCTGACGAGGACAAAATATTCTTGGTATATGACTTCGGTGGTGGTACATTTGACCTTTCTATTTTGGTCGCATCGGGCGGCAATTTCATAGAATCAGGTACTGGCGGCGACCGTTGGTTAGGTGGTGACGATATTGATAGACTGCTTTCAGAGTATGTCCTATCGGAAGTTGAAAAAGCCAACCATATTGATGTCCACCAAATCATTAACGGATTGTCAGACAGGAAGAAATATGAGTTTCAGGGCGAGTTCAAAAATGAGATTGAGAGTGCCAAGAAAGCATTAAGTCAATCGCCGTCAGCAACTATATCTATCTATGACCGTTTGGAGGATGCCGATGGTAATCCTATTGATATTGAGGTTTCAGTTACACGCGAGAAGTTCGAACAGATGATTCGCCCTTTGGTGCAGAGAACGCTTGATTTGATAGACGAATTGTTAGAGAAAACGGGATATCCCATTGAAACAATCGACAACATCTTGTTAGTCGGTGGCTCATCATGCATCCCATTGGTGCGCGAAATGCTGTGTCAAAAATACGGCAAGGAGAAGATTCTTTCTTCCGAGAAACCAATGTTAGCTATTGCAGAAGGCGCTGCCATTCTCTCTCATTCGATGGGTACAGAAA
>JAFVAX010000062.1 GCA_017480285.1 Paludibacteraceae bacterium
ATTGACATACCGACAGATATCGAGACCGACGGCACAACCGATGACAAGGACAAACTTGAGATTGAAGTCAAAGGTTTGGACATCAATATTAGTGGCTTGAAGCAAGGCGAGTATGTCCGCTTGTATGACGCTGTTGGCAAAATCGTCAGAGAGCAGCGCGCAGGTCAGGACGGCATAGTACGCATCACCGCTTCAACAGCAGGTACTTACTTGTTGCAAACCGACAAACTGTTCAAGAAAGTGTCTGTTGTAGCACTTTAAGGTGAAAGATGAAAGGTGAAATCCTCATTCTGGCGCATGTCAGAATCTAAAAAACTCGCATTTTTATTCTCAAAATTGCAAATGGAAAGGAAAAATGATATTTTTTACAGAAAAATTTGGAAAATTGGAAAATTTTATATATTTTTGCAAAGTTTTTGAAAAAACGATGAGTTGAAATTGATTTTTGAGTGGAGAAATTGATTGAGGTATTTATTGAGATATTAAATATCAATTATAAAATATCAACTAACAATTTTCAACTAACAATTTTCAACTAACAATTTTCAACTAACGATTTTCAACTAACGATTTTCAACTAACGAACTAACATGGTGGTCTTAGCTCAGTTGGCAGAGCATCGGATTGTGGTTCCGAGTGTCGTGGGTTCGAGCCCCACATTCCACCCAAAGAATTGGCTAACAGAAAGTTAGCCAATTTTGTTTTTAGAAATCCCGACAGAATTCCGACAAAAAAACAGACAGAGTTTAATTTGTGTCTATGACAAAAAGGTATAATAAGTTTTTCCATAATAAAAATTTCTCTGCCATTTTGCAAAGAAACACAGAATTTACCTCTTGCAGGGAAAGCTATTTTCTTTATTTCGGGTTTAATATCCCAAAAGTCCTTCTATTTGTGTCATATTATTTTTTGATTTTAATGATTTTATTTTGCAAATCAGGTGCAAAAAAATCATCAAGGTGCTTGCTGATATAAAGAAGAATAATCTCAGCAATTTGCTTTCTTTTCTAAATATAAAACAAGTTTGGCAACGACGCTCAAAATGAGTGCCCTATGAAGGAACTTAAAAAATGTGACCCCGCTGGGATTCTAACCCAGGACCTTCAGAACCGGAATCTGACGCTCTATACAACTAAGCTACGGGGCCTAAACACTAAAACCAAAAAACAATGCAAAAATAATAAAAAATACTCAAAAAAGCAAATCTTTTTTGCTGAAATAGCAGTAGAAAAAACAACGGTGGCAAAAATGCCACCGAAGTGCACGAAGAGGAAAAGAAGGGATAAAAAACAACGGTGGCAAAAATGCCACCGGAGTGTATGAAGGAAAATAAGAGCCTTAAATAACTTGCTTCGTATCATTAACATGCAGGATGAAATGTTCCCCACCCTGTTTATTTAGCGTAGTTGATGGCTCGTGTTTCGCGTATGACGGTAATCTTTATCTGTCCGGGATAGGTCATCTCGTCTTGAATACGCTTAGCGATGTCGATGCTGAGCGTCTCAACATCTTGATCGGTAACCTTATCTGCTCCGACTATGACACGCAGTTCGCGTCCTGCCTGAATAGCATAGGTCTTGATAACTCCCGGGTATGACATAGCGAGGTTCTCAAGGTCGTTGAGTCGTTTGACATAGGCTTCCACTATCTCGCGTCGTGCGCCCGGTCGTGCACCTGAGATAGCATCGCAGGCTTGAACGATAGGAGCGAGCAGTGTTTCCATCTCAATCTCGTCGTGGTGGGCACCAACGGCATTGCAGATATCAGGTTTCTCACCATATTTCTGGCACACCTGCATACCGAGTTGTGCGTGCGGTGTTTCGGGATCGTCTTCAACAACTTTTCCGATATCGTGAAGCAAGCCTGCTCGACGGGCTTTCTTCGGGTTAAGACCTAAATCGGCTGCCATGGCGGCACATAGGTTGGCTGTCTCACGCGAGTGTTGCAGGAGGTTCTGTCCGTAAGAGGAACGATATTTCATTCTGCCGACAAGTCGAACAAGTTCGGGGTGCAAACCGTGGATACCGAGGTCGATAGTTGTTCGTTTGCCTATCTCAACTATCTCTTCTTCAACTTGTTTCTGCACTTTGGCAACTACTTCTTCTATTCTTGCGGGGTGGATACGGCCGTCGGTAACGAGTTGGTGCAGAGCGAGTCGTGCTATCTCACGGCGGACGGGGTCGAAAGCAGAGAGGATGATGGCTTCGGGCGTATCGTCAACGACGAACTCTACACCTGTAGCGGCCTCGAGTGCGCGAATGTTGCGTCCTTCGCGTCCTATGATACGGCCTTTCATCTCGTCGTTTTCGATATGGAAGACGGTAACGGAATTCTCAACTGCGGCTTCGGTAGCAACACGCTGAATAGTCTGAATAACAATCTTTTTCGCTTCTTTGTTAGCTGTCAGGCGAGCCTCATCCATAACATCGTTGATATAGGACATTGCGTTTGTTTTGGCTTCGTCTTTAAGGGCGTCAACGAGTTGCTGTTTGGCTTGTTCGGCAGACAGTCCGGAAATTGTTTCAAGTTGTTTTTCAGCCTGATGGTGTAGTTTGTCCACTTCCTGTTGCCTAAACTCGATGCTTTTCTTCTGGTTATCAAGTTTTTGTTGTTCGTTATCGAGTTCTTGTTTGGTACGTTGAAGGTCTGATTGTGAGCGTTGCAGGTCGGCTCGTTGTTGTTGCAGGTCGTTGCGTTGTTGCTGTAGTTCAGCGCGTTGTTGCGCTACTTTGTCTTGAGCCTGTTGGTATTTTCGTCTATGTTCCTGCACCACTTTCTCGTGGTCAGCCTTCATTTGCATTTCTTTTTCTTTGGCTTCAAGTATTTTGTTCTGCTTAATCATCTCGGCTTCCTCTTGTGCTTTTTTGATAAGTCCGTTTGCAGAAAACTTAAGCAGGAAATAGGTTATACCAATACCTGCTAACAGGGCAAGCACGGGTATGAGTATCATCATTACAGTGTCCATAATTGTTTGGTTTTTAAGGTCAGTTTAGCTATTCGGCATCTAATTGCCGAACGATTTTGTTGTCAAGTTCTGTCAGTTTGTCAATAATTGGTTTAATAGCGTTGTTGTTTGCTTGTCGTCGCCAGTTGGTAGCCATCTGCAGGGCGACATACATCCACAGGTCTTCTGCTCTGCCGCCTTGGAAGCGCGTTTTTATACTTTCGTAGGTTTGGTTGACAGCAACGGCAGCTTCACGGTATATCTGCTCGTCTTGCTGTTCGATAGTAAAACGGAGCGGAATCTTATTGATATAGATAGTTATGTTTTGTTTCATCTCTGTATTCCGATTCGTTCACTGCTTTGATGGCTTTATCGACCAGCTGCGCAAGGCGCATGAGTTGTTGTTTGGCGTTTTGTTTTTTTTCGTTATCGGCAGTAAGGTCGTATGCCGTGCGTACCGATTCGTATTGCTGTTTAAGTTCGTTGAGTTGCCGGTGCATGCCCAGAAGTTCGTCTCGCTGCGTCTTGTTGGCTTCGCGCATCATTTTGAGTTCAGCGCGCAGAGTATCGTTCTCCTTCAAGAGTTCATCGAGATGTTTTTCCAAGCGTATAAGCAACTCTTCCATAGGCAGTTAGAAACTATATCCTATACCTATACCGAGTACGGATTTGAACTGCACGCGCTCTGCGAGGTTGCCGTTTTTGTCAGCAACGAGGGTACCGTTGTAGTACTTAAGTGAGGTTGAGAGCGATACATTAAGTACTTTGAGGAACTGGTATGAGATTGCAAAATCCCAGTCCACATCGAAGTTACCGAAACGGCGGTTCATATCGCGATATTTGAAGTAGCCTTCTGCTTCGGGGTTAAGTTCGGTCTTGTCCCAAGCGTATGGAGTGAAGAGTCCGACATTAGTGGTAAGTGTCAGGTTTTCATACTTATATGCTATCGCGCCTTTGATTGAAAGACCGAACTCTGCACGGAAATTCTTGTATTCTTTCTCGTCGCCACTGTTATACTTATATGTACCATAACGCTCTTGCAAGTCTTGACGGAAGTCGTAGTTAGGGTTATATTTGTCCTCGGCAATGCGTCCTTCTTCGTATGCTTTTTGGTAGCGTTCGTTGTAGCGGTTGTTGTATTTATCGCTAACATAAGCGGTTGAGATACGCCCTGCTATTGGTGAGAGATAGACGGAGAAGTTAGCACCATTGTACTCTTTTTTCCAGTCAATACCGAGTGAGATGTCGGTATAAGACGGGGCTAACCATTTGGAAATGAGTTGGTCGTAGCCATCTTGATATTCCTTACCTATAGCATACTGCGATTGGAAACTTGCGAGTGCCGTGAGGTACCAGTTTTTATGGAACTCCCAACCGAACTTAGTTGCAAGTTTGATGTTATCGGACGATTTTTGGAAGGCATCTTCTTTCTGGTCAATCCAAGTAAGACCGAAGTCGGTGTCGAAGTTTGTTTCCCACGCAATTGAATTTTTGTGGTACAAGAGATGCAGTTTGGCAGAAGCGACGGTGTTGATATTGTTTTTACCACCGGCAGCCCAGTTTACAAGTCCGGTAGCGGCAGCGTTAAGGCTAACTACGCCATCGAACTTCCAAGCCTTATCCGTGGCTTCAATCTTTTTCAAGTCTTCGGCAGCTTTTTCGGTTGCTGCTACTTTTTCGGTTACAAGATCTTTATCAACTTCTTGCGCCAGCACCCTTTGTGCAAAAACAGGGATGCCTAATGTCAAACAGATAATAAAAAGTAAGCTTTTACGGTTCATAATATTAAAATTTATTAAAAAAATTCAAAAACAACTTACAAATATACTAAAAAAAACTTAAATTACGAAATTTTTGTAAAAATTCTACAATTCCTTTTCTCTTATCCACTTTATGGACATAAGTTTTCTAAAGAGGAAAGGTTGTAGTGTATATGAAAGTAAAATAGTGGTAATCATACCGATAAGTGATGCCAAGCCTATACTTCTGATGGCAGGGTGCTGTGCAAAAAGCATTGATGCCATACAAATAACGAGAACGGTTGCAGAGAGTGTTATAGCGGTTTTGTGGTACATCAGAAGGTGTTCATCGCGTTGTCGAACACGAGCAAGCAAGCCGTCCATTATAAATATGGAATAGTCAACGCCGATACCGAAGACGAAACTTGAGAGGACTATATTTATTAGATTGAACGACTCGCCTGTGAGGTACATAACGCCTTGAACAACATACCAGCTGAGGCCCATCGGAAGGAAGGCTATGAGCGTAAGAATCAGGCGTTTATAGGTCAGAAGCAAAACCAAAAATACGAATAGTGAGGAGACGAGCAAGACCTTATTAAAATCGTCTTTAACAATCTCAACAAGGCTCTTCGTGTAATAGAACGGGTCAAGCACCAAACAGCCTTCCACCTTTGAGAGGCGGTCGTTGACCTGCATAAGATTCTGCTCAGGCATACGGACAGGTATGAAAACCAAATAGTTACCATCCGTTTGCTCGATAAGTATGTTCTGAACTGCTTGTGGCAGTATGTTTTCTTCGGTCAGATACCAAGCCTCGACATCGGTCCTAATAGCATCCAAAAATGGTTGGAAATAACTGACATCTATATCGTTAGCAAGACAAGCCTTTTCGAGATTCTTTGTAACAGTCCGTATCTTATCATCGGAGAAATACTCTCGCCAATGCCCTACTCTTTCAGTTTGTTTTTTCATAGAAGGCAGAACAGCCGAAGTTCGAAAATAACCGCTTGAAAGCCCTTCAGCAATAAGCGTATCACACTGCTGCTCAATTGTTTCCAACTGTTGCAATGCCGTCTCCAAATCGCTTGAGACAGAGGCATAATACTGTTGTTTCTGACCTGCTTGATTATTTTTTGACCATAAGTCAAGCGACTGTTGCACCTCTGGAGCCATATAGTTGATATTATGCAAGTTATCATCGAACTTAGCCTTGCCGGCAAAACAGATTGAAACGACAACAAAAACAGTCAGCAATGCTACAACAAACTTGTTATGGTCTAATTCATAGCGATTTACTTTTTCCACGAAGCGGAATGCAGTCTCGTTTTTATAGTTCTTTTTTGAAAACAGATACGGCAAGAGGAAAAGGCAAGCGAGCGTCGTTCCGACCATAGTGAGAGTTGAGAAAAGTCCGAAATCGCTAAGCAATGGTGATTCGGTAAAGAGTAGTCCGGCAAAGGCTCCGGCAGTGGTCAGTGCCCCAAGAAAAACAGGTTTGGATTGGTCTCTGACAACACGCTCGGCACTACCCGTATATTTATAATGTACGAGTACATGAAGGCTGTAACTTATTGCTACACCAAGCACTACGGAGGCTATACCCAATGCCATTATCGACATTCCACCACGCAAGACATACATACATCCGAGAGCCAAAACTGCGCCAAACAACACGGGCAGAAAAAGCAACAAAAGTGACGATGGTTGCTTGAAGAAAACGGCTAACAGAACAGCAAGAATAATTATCGCTACACCTATTGTTTGAGCCAAATCGGCTTTTATCCGACGGGCATTGTTGGCAGATTGAACCACTATACCATGGTAAAGTACCTTGACGGGAAACATTTCTTCGACTTCGGCTTTGGCACGACGGATGGAACGGGTCAGCACACTCGCATCACGAGAGTTCATCATGTTCAGATGCGGTTGTATAAAACCCTGACATACAAGCGTGTCAGCAGAAAAAAGGTGGTTGTGGCGAAAGCGTCCAGAGCCTGCATTTTTGAGCAATGGTTGAGCCTTATAAAGAGTTATACCGGCAGGGTCGTATGCAAGCAAATCGTAGAGCATCTCCCCCATATCGGTCTGCATAAGTTCCACATACTGTGCTATTTGTGCAGTTAGATGTTGCTCCGTTAGAAGGCTGTCGAGCACCTCGTCCTGAAAGTCCAAATAAGTGGGCGCATTAGCCATCAGCATCATTGCTAAATCAGTATATTCCAGCGGGTTGAGGGTATAAAGCAACTCATCTATATTGCCGTCAGCCTCACCATACTCTGACATTCGAACCATAAAACTGTCCATTGCTTCGGCAAGAACCTGACAATCAACCGTTTGACCTTGCTTAGAGCCAGTATCTGCCAATACTTGAATAAAAATCTGGTCTTTAACTCGTAAGTCATTGAATGCCAGATCGACAGTCTCGCTGTTTTGGGCAGTCGGAAGCAGTTTGGCAATGTTCTCTTCGAACTTGCAATGCACAGCTAAATATGCGGAAAGCAAAGTTACACAAATAAAAAACAGAAAAACTAACCAACGATGCTTTGAGAAATAATTGTATATCTTGGTCATAAAAAAGTCTATTTATCAAATAATCAGTTATTTTCGCGCCGTATAAACCATAGCAATACCTAACGAGAGGAAACGATGTTTGACATCACGGAAGCCTGCCTGACGCAGTCGCTCCTCAAACTCCTCGCGTTTTGGAAACTGCTTGACTGACGAATTGAGATATGTATAAGCCAATGCGTCCTTGCTAAGGAAATTGCCCACTCGTGGCACCACATGCGAGAAATACAAGTCATAGAAAAATCTTATCACGGGGTCAGGCGGATAGGCAAACTCAAGTATCACTAATTCGCCATCTTGTTGCAGGACACGATACATCTCACTAAGACCTATGTCGATATGCTTGAAGTTCCTCACGCCAAAGCCGCAAGTAACGGCTGAAAAAGCCCCGTCGCGGAAGGGCATCTGCTCGGCATTTGCCTGCTGGAAAGAGATACGGTCGATATAACCTTTTTTCTCCACCTTGCGTTTGCCGATACGCATCATCTCCTCCGAGAGGTCTATTCCGGTAACAAAATCAGCCTTGTCGTGTTTCACGATAGCCATAGCCAAATCGCCTGTACCAATCGACACATCAAGCAGTTTGGGGTGTTTTTTTGTCAAACTCTTGGCAGCACGACGACGCCACAAACGGTCTATCCCTAACGAAAACAGATGGTTAAGAGGATCGTAAGTTTTCGCTATCCTATCGAACATTGAACCAATATCTGCCATATTTCGAAAATTTTTATACCTTACGAAAATTATTTTGTGCAAATATACAATTTTTTGACAAAAAAAACAATTTTGTAATTTGTATTTACATATTTTTTTATTACTTTTGCACTTGATTTAACAAAAATTCAGTTTTACAACTATGAAACTTCCTGAAAATGCCAATCGTCCGCTCAAAGAGGGCGAGAAATACGAACCATTATTACCTGCTAATCAGCAGTTTGCAGAAGTAACTCCATACTCTGTACTGACAGGTCTTCTTATGGCAGTGCTTTTTTCCGCAGCCGCCGCATACCTTGGGCTAAAAGTCGGACAAGTGTTCGAAGCCGCCATACCTATCGCCATCATAGCCGTTGGTCTGTCGGCTGCCACAAGACGCAAAAACGCACTGAGCGAAAATGTTATCATTCAGTCGATTGGAGCATCATCGGGTGTCATCGTGGCAGGTGCTATCTTCACACTTCCGGCACTTTATATCCTGCAAGCCAAATACCCTGACCTGACCGTCAATTTTATGCATATATTCTTGGCATCACTACTTGGTGGTTGCCTTGGAATACTTTTTCTAATACCTTTTAGAAAATACTTTGTTAGCGACATGCACGGCAAATATCCGTTCCCTGAAGCCACTGCTACAACACAGGTACTCGTAAGCGGTGCGGAAGGCGGCAAAGGCGCACTGACACTGGTCTGGGCTGCTATCGTCGGAGGGCTGTATGACTTTGCTGTTGCCACTTTCGGACTCATGCCTGAGTTTCTTACAACCCGCATGACCGCTTGGGGCGAGAGGCTTGCCACACAGACTAAATTCACCTTCTCAATCAACACTTCAGCCGCCGTGCTCGGACTCGGATATATCGTCGGACTCAAATATGCCGCCATCATCTGCGCAGGTAGTCTGTTCGTCTGGTGGTTCATCATACCGCTACTCGGAATGACCACCGTTGACTCGGTGATGCTCAGCGCGTTAGACCCGCAAGTTATCTTCACCGGCTACGCCCGTTACATCGGTATCGGCGCCATCGCCATGGCAGGTATAATCGGCATTGTACGCAGTTGGGGAGTCATAAAAGGTGCTGTCGGCTTGGCAAGCAAAGAACTCAAAGGTAAAGGACAAAACAAACTAAACAAAGCTGAAATAGCAAGAACTCAGCGCGATATAAGCATGCGTCTGCTCGTTTTTGCCACAGTGGCTGCCCTCTTGATTGTGTTTGTATTTTTCTGGATTGGCGTGATACACAGTTTCTTACAGGCTCTCGTTGCATGGCTCGTGGTTGCCGTCATCGCCTTCCTTTTCACTACCGTTGCCGCCAACGCCATTGCCATCGTGGGTAGCAATCCCGTCAGTGGAATGACACTTATGACACTCATCATAGCATCCGTAGTGCTCGTGGCTGTTGGTCTGAAAGGCACAAGCGGGATAGTGGCAAGTATGGTTATCGGCGGTGTCGTTTGCACGGCTCTTTCAATGGCAGGAGGCTTCATAACTGACTTAAAGATAGGCTATTGGATAGGCACAACGCCTGCCAAACAAGAGACTTGGAAGTTCCTCGGCACACTCGTCAGCGCAGCCACTGTGGGCGGAGTTATCATCATCCTGAACAAGACCTACGGCTTTGTAGGCGACAATGCCCTCGTAGCCCCGCAAGCCAACGCTATGGCGGCTGTCATCGAACCGCTAATGATGGGACAAGGCGCACCATGGCTACTTTACGGCATAGGCGCAATTCTGGCTCT
The DNA here is from genome assembly GCA_017480285.1 of Paludibacteraceae bacterium. Classification (GTDB taxonomy): domain Bacteria; phylum Bacteroidota; class Bacteroidia; order Bacteroidales; family Paludibacteraceae; genus Colicola. Next base: position 9,706 of record JAFVAX010000062.1, read on the forward strand.
GCTACTGCATGTCTTGGGTGTCCCCGTTTTGCCATTCGCACTCGGAATGTTCATACCACTGCACCTGAACACACCACTGCTCGTCGGCGGACTTATCGCTTGGCTTGTTGAAAACAGAAAAGTGAAAAACGCTCAGAATGAAGAAGATGCGAAACTTATAATTGAAAACCGCAAGGAAAAAGGAACACTCATCGCAAGCGGATTTATCGCAGGCGGTGCACTTATGGGAGTTGTTAGCGCGGCACTCAAATTTGCAGGACTTGATTTATACCTAACATCTTGGGCTACAACCGGTTATGCACAACTCTTAGGTATCGTGCTATACCTTATGCTGATTACTTATTTCTACCTTGCATCGATGAGAAAAAACAAATAATTTCAAGATTTTTTCAAAAATATTTGCAAGTATAAAGAAAAATTAGTAAATTTGCACGCTTTTTTGGTGTAAATAAGAGTTTTATCACCACATAAGCAAATAAACCTAAAATATCAACTAAACTTTTAAGGAGGATTTTACTATCGCAACCTTACCAAACAACCCCGCCGGTCAGCAACAGCGCAGGGGACCCCGTGAGAAAGAAATGCCACACCGTATTAACGACAGGATTCGTGGCGTAATGGAAGTTCGTCTTGTTGGCGATAATGTACCACAAGGCGTTTACCCTATCGCTCAGGCGATTAGAATTGCAGATGAACAGAATTTGGATTTGGTTGAGATTGCGCCAAATGCGCAACCGCCTGTATGTCGAGTAATTGACTACCAGAAATTCTTGTACCAACAAAAACGCAAAGAAAAAGAGCAGAAGCAAAAGTCTGCCAAAGTAGTGGTTAAAGAAATCCGTTTCGGACCACAAACCGACGAGCACGACTACAACTTCAAACTCAAACATGCGCAGGAGTTTCTCAAAGAAGGCAGCAAAGTCAAAGCGTATGTGTTCTTCAAAGGGCGTTCCATACTTTTCAAAGAACAAGGCGAACTGCTGCTTGCCCGTTTCGCTAACGACCTTGAGGAGTTTGGCAAACCCGAACAAATGCCCAAACTTGAAGGAAAAAGAATGATCGTAAATATCGCTCCGAAAAAGCAATAACAAAACAATCGCTCAATCAAGCAAAAAAAATGCACAAAGGGCTTTTAGGCTGCCCAAGTGCTTATTAAATAACCAATTAAATTTTTAAGTAAAATGCCAAAAGTTAAAACCAACTCCGGTGCTAAAAAGCGTTTCTCGCTTACCGGAACAGGAAAAATCAAGCGTAAACACGCTTTCAAAAGTCACATCCTGACTAAGAAAACAAAAAAACAAAAGCGTAATTTAACCCATGCTGCACTCGTTGACAAAACCAACCTGCGTTCTGTTCGCGAAATGCTCCTGCTTCGTTAACCTCTAAAAAAACAGTACTACTATGCCAAGATCAGTAAATCATGTTGCTTCGCGCAACCGTAGAAAAAAAGTATTAAGCCTCACAAGAGGTAATTTTGGAGGTCGTCGTAATGTCTGGACCGTTGCCAAAAATACATGGGAAAAAGGTTTGCAATATGCTTTCCGTGACCGCCGTACCAAAAAACGCAATTTCCGCGCCCTTTGGATCCAGCGTATCAATGCTGCCGCTCGTCTTGAAGGACTCAGCTACAGCCAACTCATGGGAGCACTGCATAAAGCAAATATCGACATCAACCGCAAAGTGCTTGCCGAACTCGCAGTAAACGAACCGGCTGCATTCAAGGCTATCGTTGAAAAAGCAAAAAATGCTTGATTTTCAATAGGTTCTACCCACAGATTTAACCGACCGGGAACGTAAATCATTGATTTATACTCGCTCACTTAAATCTGTGGGATTTTTTATATTTAATAGTTAATACCCTCATCCTGACGAAAGTCAGGATCTAAAAATGAAATTCAGTCATATCCTCGCCCACTACATATCACACTATATCAGCACTTTCCGAAGGCTTATACAAAGATAAAGGCAGCAAATTTCTCGCCTTCGCTATTCCCGTGCCTGCCAATTCAGACACCACACTACAAGACCAACTCGAGTTCATCGAAACGCAACTTGCCGACTATCGACGACAATACCACGATGCACGGCACTGTTGCTATGCTTATATGCTTGGAAATGAGGGTGAAACAAGTCGCATCAACGACGACGGCGAACCTTCAGGAACCGCCGGCAGACCTATCTTAGGACAGATACGCAGTGCGCAGATTACCAATGTGTTAGTTATTGTCATTCGATATTTCGGAGGAATCTTGCTTGGCACAAGCGGACTGATAGTTGCATATAAAGAAGCCACACGCAACGCAATAAGCAATGCCCAAATCATAGAACGCACTGTAATGCAACGAATTACACGCACTGTTTCCTATCTTGATATTGAGCAACTGCAACGCAAAATCAAACAAACAGGTTCAATCGTGATAAATACGGAATATACCGATACCGGTGCCACTTTCACACTCGATGTACCTCAACTACAAGTTAAACTATTTGAATGATTGTAACCGCCTCATCCTGAACTTGTTTCAGGATCTTATTCCTCATCCTGAACTTGTTTCAGGATCTTATTCCTCATCCTGAACTTGTTTCAGGATATCAAAAACTATAACCCCAAGCAACGATATACAGTATTGAGAATCATCCCTTTAGTACGAACTCCACTATCATTCGGGAAGCAATTGGTCTGACTCACGATAATAAGTCCATTAGTCGGATCCATCAGATAATCAGTGCCAAACATTCCGCCCCATCGCATAGAGCCTTTACCATAAGGCAGATGAGAAAGTGCTTTATCTGTAAAATAATCCCAAGCAAACGACATACCTATCTCACCTCGCAAATCACCTACGAGATTTTGCTGCATCATACTGATTGTTTGCGGTTTAAGAATACGATTATTATTGAATTTTCCACCATTCAATACCATCTGGCAGAACTTGGCATAATCCTCTGCTGAACCGACTAGTCCGGCACTCGGCGAACAATAAGTGCCAAGCAATGGAAAATACTGAAAAGCAGAGTCTTGCGATAAAAACAAACGACCTTCACGCGAATATAACTTGACAAGTCTGTAAGCATCTGTAAAATGATAATCGGTATTATTCATCCCAAGAGGGATAAGTATATGATTTTTAACGTATTGCTCGTATTTCTCACCACTCAAAACTTCAATCAATCTGCCCAAGATTTCCGTATTGAAACTATAAGTAAATTTCTCACCCGGGCGATGGGCAAGCGGAAGGGTCGCCATACGCCTTACATTTTCCCCTAAAGTGATGTTTTCCAATGGGTTATAGACCGCGACACCATGTGCTTTGCACGAGTCGGCGAACCTACCATCGTAGCAAATACCCGAAGTATGCGAAAAAAGATGTTTTATGGTAATTCCCGAACCGGAAAACTCTGGTATATAAGCACTTATGCTATCGTCTAACTGCCACAAGCCTTTTTCCCAAAGTTGCATCAAACCGACTACCGTTACAGCCTTAGTATTAGACGCAAGGCGGTATAAATCACCTGTTTGCGCATCAATCTGATTTTCAATATCCCGCCAACCGAAACTCTTGTGATAGATTTTCCGACCATCCTTTACCACTAAAACCTCATATTGCGGCACGATACCATCTGCAATCCAACCTTCTAATAATGTGTCGATTACGAGCAGACGAGCATCAGTTTCGGAACTTGAAAACGATTGCGGACAACTCTGACATCCAATAAGTAAAAAACCGAAAACAAAGCAATTTACGGAATAAAACAAACTTTTCATAACCAAACATTTGTATTTCTTACAAAAATAAGCAAAAATCTCCGAATTTGCAACACTATATTTTGAAAATGTAAACGGCAAATACTATTGGGTAGTATGTTATTCTGCCATAAGTTAGTAAAAATCAGCAATAAACGACAATTGAGATACAAAATGTTTTGTATCTCAATTTTTTTTTGTATCTTTGCACAAAAGAAATAGCAATTAGCATATTCCTAAAAAATGCATCCGTTTATCAAACATATTGCCAAACAACTACGCTTTCTGCCTGTAAAAAGACGCGAGGCAGAGGCTCGGCGTATCATTTATAATGTGTTCGGTTTCAGCGAGTTAGACCTCTATTTCATTCGCACTGTCGAACCCAACCGCCGAGAGAAAAAACAACTCAAACAATGGATGCAAGTGCTTAAAAACGAACAAAACGACCGATTTGAAAATGCCAACAAGTTGCTAAAAGTCAAATCCGCACTGCTAACGACCTTAATTATAAACCAAATAACTAAAAATGAAAAGTTTAATCAAAGCCACCTTCGTGGCACTTTTGCTTATGACAGCCTGTCACAGACCTGAGAAAAACCCGTTGCTCGCACCAGAGCCACTACCCTACAATGTACCCGCTTTCGACCGCATCCGTCCCGAACACTACAAAGAAGCCTTTGCAGTGGCAGTTAACCGTATGCGTGAAGAGATCGACGAGATTGCCAACAATCCCGAAGAGCCAACTTTCCAAAACACACTCGAAGCATACGACCGTGCCGGCGCACTACTTCAACATGTCGAAGGAGCATTCTTCAATGTGCTTGAAGCCGATGGTAGCGACGAGATGGACGAGATAGCCGAGCATGTGCAACCCGGACTCACACTGCTCGCTGACGACATTATGCTCAATAAGAAACTTTTTCAGCGCATAAAGAAAGTATATGACGAGCACGAACAACTCGACCTGAACGATGAACAAATGCGCTTACTTACAGAGACTTACCGCGCCTTCGTTATGCGAGGTGCCAACCTCTCTGAAGAAAAACAACAGCTTCTTCGTGAGATAAATCAAGAACTTGACCTACTCTCACTGCAGTTCGGACGAAATGTAGTAGCGGAAACCAATGATTATAAGTATTTTGTAACCGACGAGAACGACCTTCGCGGTCTGCCCCAGTCAGCCAAACAAGCGGCAAAAGAAGAAGCCATCAACGCCGGCAGACCCGATGCTTGGCTATTCCTCGCCAAACGCACCAGTTTCACACCCGTGCTGCAATACTGCGAAAATCGCGACCTCAGACGCGAACTACTGCTCGCCTATACCACACGATGCAACCACGGAGGCGAACACGACAACAAACCGCTCATTCAACGCACCATGGCACTACGAGTTGAAAAAGCGCAACTCTTTGGTTTTGAGACACCTGCCGACTATATCCTGCAAGACGCAATGGCTCATAATGCCAAAAACGCATACGACCTGCTGCTTCAAGTATGGCAACCATCACTCGAAGCCGCCAAGAAAGAAGCCGCTGAACGACAAGCACTTCTCGAACAAGACCTTCCGGGCGAGAAACTTCAACCTTGGGACTGGTGGTACTACACCGAGAAACTGCGAAAACAGAAATACGACCTCAACGAAGAACAACTCAAACCATACTTCGAACTCTCGAATGTACGCCGCGGCGTATTTGGCTTAGCAACAAAACTTTACGGCTTGCAGTTTGAACCCATAAACGACCTGCCCGTTTATAACAAAGAGGTTGAAGTGTTCCGTGTAACCGACACCGAAGGCAAACTTGTCGGTATCCTCTACACCGACTATTTCCCCAGAGCCGGCAAACGACCCGGGGCTTGGATGAACAATATATGCAACCAATATGTTGATGCTCAGGGCATTGACCACCGACCGGTCATCGTCAATGTGGGCAACTTCAACAAACCTACAAAAGACAACCCCTCACTTCTCTCTATGGACGATGTCGAAACGATGTTCCACGAGTTCGGACACGCACTTCACGGACTGCTCTCACGCGCTCATTATCAGTCGCTTTCGGGAACAAATGTGCCACGCGACTTCGTTGAGATGCCTTCGCAGATAATGGAGAACTTCTGCTACGAACCCGAGGTGATGCGCACCTATGCCTTCCATTACAAAACAGGCGAACTCATACCCGACTCACTCATCGAGAAAATCAACCGCCAAAAGACTTTCAATCAAGGTTTTGTAGAGACCGAACTACTCTCTGCCTCCATTCTCGACTTGGACTACCATCTGCTCACCGACACGGCTTCGTTTGATGTCGAGGAGTTTGAAAGAAAGAGTCTTGAAAAGATGGGTATGATACCTCAGATTATCGTTCGCTATCGCTCCACCTTCTTCAACCATATCTTCACAACAGGCTATGAAGCAGGCTATTACAGTTACACATGGTCTGCCGTACTTGACGCAGATGCCTTTGCTGCATTCAAAGAAAAAGGCGATATCTTCGACCCTCAAACTGGCGAGATAAACGACAAAGAAACGGCTCAGAAGTTCCGCCACCTGCTCGAACAAGGTGGCACACGCGATGCTCAAGACCTCTGGCAAGAGTTCCGCTCAAGACCCGCCGACCCCAAGTTCCTGCTACAAAGAAAAGGTTTTATTGAATAATAGTTGAAATCACAAAATATCGAAAATACATTGAGAATCTGATTCTTGATTTTAACTATCAAAAAGGAGTTTGAAAATTGGATGTCGCTTTTTGCGACATCCATTTCTATAAAGATGAAAGCAATATCTTCGTCTATTGTGTCGGAATCTTATCCCGACATCGGTCGCCAGACCGAAAGACAGCATCAAAAAGACCGCATCAGCCAATCTTGACTGATGCTGTCATATTGTTCCTCTCTGTGATAATGTTTCTCTCTGCGCATACTTGCATACCTCATATTTGCAAACCATATACTTGCAAACCACATATTTGCATACCTCATTCTTTCATCTCGCCGAAAACCATCTCTCTATGTAGCCCCGCTGGGAATCGAACCCAAATCTAAAGTTTAGGAAACTCGTATTCTATCCATTGAACTACAGGGCCAATACAATTCACAATTCACATCTCCATTTTTCGCGTGCAAAAATACAAAAAACTTGTTATTTATGCAAATTTTTGTGAAGAAACACTATGCAAAACAACTATTATATCAATGTATGCTGTATACTGTCAACTCTTTTGAGTTGAATACGGAAACAAGTACCTTCGCCAACAGTCGATTGTTTGACAAAGATATCGCCATTGTGGTAGCGCATAATCCTCTTTGCAAGCGAAAGTCCTAAACCCCACCCTCTTTTCTTTGTCGTATAACCCGGGCGGAAAATAGTCTTGAACTGATGGCGCGGAAGTCCTTTGCCCGTATCGCTTATATCAACAAACACGAAAGTATCGTTTTCCGTTACACGGACATTGATTTTTCCACTGCCTTCCATAGCATCAACAGCATTCTTACACACATTTTCCACCACCCACGAAAACAAAGGTTTGTCAAGCCATACTTCACGATTCTCTTGTATAAGCCACTCTGTGTTGTACAAGATTTTTCTTGAACAGCGGTGCGACATATATTCAACACTATCATTCAGTACTTTATATAACACAGTCTCTTTAAGTACAGGCATCGAACCGACTTTTGAAAAGCGTTCAGCAACGGTTTGCAAACGGTCAATGTCCTGTTTCATTTGTGGCAGAAGATCGTCTTGCTCATAACGGTTTTGCAATAGTTCGTGCCATGCGATAAGCGACGATATAGGCGTTCCCAACTGATGGGCTGTTTCTTTTGAGAGTCCCACCCAAAGGCGGTTTTCTTCGCTTCGTTGCCATACATAGACGCTATAAAGCATCAGTATTGCCAACACCACGAGCACCATAATCTGAACCATTGGAAAATAGTGCAGACGCTTGAGAATGATACTCTCGTCATAATATATATATTGTACCACCCTGCCGTCAATACTTACCTCTATCGGCTCAACTTTCTGTTTCAATTCTGCAAGTTTGTTTTGCAAGTAGAGTTGGGCATTTTTCTTAGGCAGACGCACATTACGATACAACAGCAACTGCCCGCAAGTGTCTGTCATATAGACAGGTATAGTTGTGTTTTTCTCAACAATCATCGAGACGAACGATATATCTGTTTTCTCGTCCGCCAAGAGCAATTGTCTGGTAGCCTCCGCCCAAATCTCCATCCTTTTATGCTCCTCACGAGCAAGGCTTGAGACCAGAATATCAGTCAGATACATCGACCCACCAAAGACTGAAAGCAGAACGACGATACTAACAAGCCACACTATGAACGAAGGTATTTTTCTCATAACGACTGCAAAGTTAATAAAAAATGAATAATTAACAAAAAATGTCAAAAAAATTTTGTTTTTTGCAAAAAAAACATTAACTTTACGATGATTTTTGGAAAAACACATAGAAAAATATGCTATAAAACATATTTAAATTTTCAATTATTAACCTTAAATTTTAACAGTATGAAAAAGTTGTTCTTTTTCTTGGCAAGTCTGCTGGTTAGTGCCAGCATGTTTGCAGTTACTGAACTGAAGCCCGTAGCGGCAGATCTGCCGAACAGTGGCGACGGTGGTGCATCAGAAACTCCGTTCCATTTCACCTATTCGGGTATTACTCTTGATTGGGAAGGTGCATATTATGCAACCGACTTCCGCGTTTACGCTAAAAAAAGTATTACTCTGTCCGCTGAACAAAACATTACCAAAGTTGAGTTTGACGGTCGCGTAAACAAAGGTTTCAAAGCAACTGTTTCAGCCGGTGAAATAACTCTCGGCGAGGAATACAGTTCGCAAACAACTCTATCACCCGTTCTCGTGATAGAAAAAATCAATGCTAAAAGTATTACGGTCAGTGTTGACCAACAGATTCGCGCTTCTGCCATTAGAGTTTTTCTTGAAGGTGGAGAAGAACCCGTTGAACCGCAACCAGAAGCTTACTTCATCAAACACCCATGGGGCACAGGTGCTGACGAAGCTTGGGCTTGGAAAGCTCTTGAAGAGAAAGACGGTCTTTGGGTAATCGAAGACGCTTGGGGTGGTGTTGGTGCAAACATCAATACTGTTGGCGAAGACGAAGGTGCCGATTGGATACCTGCCGCTGACATCACAGGTGCTGACCAACTCGCTGTTGGCGACAAGGCTAAATTCTCATACGATGCTGAAAAC
>JAFVAX010000063.1 GCA_017480285.1 Paludibacteraceae bacterium
CAAAAATTCAAAAAATTCAAAAAATTCAAAAATTCTTTTTCTTGCAAATTTATAAAAAATAAGTATGAAAAACAAAAATTTTTGCAGATATAATTATTTTTTTGTAATTTTGGAGGCAAATGTAAAACTTTTTAGATTGTGAAAACCTACCCGAGAACTTACGGTGGTTTGTGGATATTGATAGCAGCTGCAATAATCGTTGAATCGACAGCAGCCATACAGTATTTTTACTGCCGTTCCGCTTTGCAACACGAGGCAGAACACCGTGCAAAAGCCGAATTGAGCCGTGCCGAATTGGAAATCAACACCATAGCGGCAGAAGTGGTTATGTCAGCCAAAGCGATGGCTCTGATAGCGGAAAAAAATCTCTCCTCGCCCGACAAGATGTTTGATATAACCCGCAATATGGTCAGTCAAACACCGAACATGACCGGTGCAGGCTTTACTTTTCAAGCCGACTATTACAAAGAAAAAGGCAGATGGTTCGAACCCTATAGTTGCGAAGTTCAGTCCGGTGATAAGACCAAGTTACGAAGCGAGCAGATAGGGGGTGAAAACCACGACTATTTGTCGGCAGAATGGTATCTAAAAGGCTTGGAGGCTGATACTATCCACTGGAGCAATCCGTATTATGATGAAGCGGGAGCCAAAGCAATGCTCGTTACCTGCACCTGCCCCGTCAAAGACAAAAACGGACAGACAGTGGCATTAGCAGGTGCAGATGTGTCGCTCTCAAGGTTGAAATATATAGCCGAGTATCTGCAAGTGTATCCTGAAAGTTACTACTCCATAACATCGGCTAACGGATTGAGTATCATTCCTCTACCCGACCTTTCCGACAAAAAAGACTATCATATCTACAATGAATATATCGATGCCACAGGTTGGAGTATGACTATTGTCGTACCCGACAGTGTTATCTTTGCAGAATTGCAACGCATCGGACTATTGGTTACCGTCTTGATGATAATTGGTCTTTTGGTTTTGGTATTCATTATTTACCTGACCGCCAAAGACCTTGTGCGTGTTGTTAATCTCAACAACCAAAAAGAACGAATGGAGAGCGAACTGAGCATTGCCCGCAACATTCAGATGGCAATGTTGCCAACCCGTTTCCCGCCCTTTGAAGACTACAGCGGACTCAACGCTTTCGGCATCGTAGTGCCGGCAAAAGAGGTGGGTGGAGACTTGTTTGACTTCTTCATTCGCGACGACAAATTATTTTTCTGCATAGGCGATGTAAGTGGCAAAGGCGTACCAGCCTCACTCGTTATGGCTGTAACACGCTCACTTTTCCGCAGTTTCTCATCATACATTGACAATCCTGCACAGATTGTTTCGCAAATGAACGAGTCGCTCAGCGGTGAGGGCAACGACCAAAATATGTTTGTAACACTCTGGCTCGGTATTTTAGACCTCCACTCAGGCAAACTCCAATACTGCAATGCCGGACACGATGCACCAATCAAAATCAAATGCGAAAACGATGAAACGGGCGATGTTCTGCCTGAGACATTAGACTGCAATGCCAACCTACCGATGGGCGTTCTGTCCGGATTTACATATACGACACAATCGGCAGTACTGAGCGAAGGCGATACGCTTTTCCTCTTCACTGACGGACTCACAGAGGCAGAAAACAGCAAGCACGAGCAATTTGGCAAAGAGCGAGTCCTGAAGGTTATGAAAGAGTGGAAAAACGATATGACATCTCAACAACAAATCGACGAAATACAGACTGAGGTGAAAAAATTTGTAGGTACAGCCGAACAAAGCGACGACCTTACTATGCTGTCTGTCAGATACTTGAAGCAGTGCGACAATCACCTTCAAACGGCAGTTGAGAGAAAACGACACTCGCTCGTTATGAGAAACGACATACAGCAAATACCGACACTTGCAGAGTGGATTGAGTCGCTCGGTCTGCCACAGACTTTGGAAATGCCCATCAACCTTGCTTTGGAAGAAGCGGTAAGCAATGTTATGCTCTATGCCTATCCGAAAGACAAGGCCGGACAAGTGCTTGTTGAAGCAGAGAAAGACCGCAGTCAAATAGTATTTACTATCACCGATAGTGGCATTGCGTTCGATCCTACCAAACAAAAAGAGCCTGACATAACGCTACCTGCCGAAGAGAGAAACATAGGAGGATTAGGCATCTTCCTTGTAAGGCAAATAATGGATAGTGTTCAATACGAACGCAAAGACAATAAAAATATACTTACATTAAGCAAAAAACTATAATTATGAATATCACCATTGAACACGAAGGCAATAAAACCATTGCCCGTCTTATCGGCAGGTTAGACACAGCCGCCGCAACAGAAGTAGCAAACGATTTTCAGACCTTGGCAGATGAAGCCGCCGGACAAATCGTTCTTGACTGCACCGCACTTGAATACATATCCTCTTCGGGACTTAGACTTTTCCTCACTCTGAGAAAACAGTCGGCTTCAAAAGGCGGGAAACTGCAAGTGCAGAACATCAATGCAGATGTCCGTCAGGTTTTTATGATGACAGGTTTTATAAGCCTCTTTGAAATAATCTGACGATGGACCTGCATACCGAAATTATCCTTGAACAGTACGACGCTCTCTGCCCCGTGTTGGAACAAATGAAAACTGTGGTTGGCGACCTGCTCGAAAAAAATCTTTTGAGCAACGGCATTGAAGTAACCAGCATCGCAACACGCATCAAAACACGCTCAAGTTTGCAAGGCAAACTTGAACTCAAAGGCAGTAAGTATGCGTCGATTGACGACATAACCGACCTTCTCGGAGCACGCATCATCACTTTCTATACCGACGATGTAGATCGTATTGCCGCCATTGCAGAGAAACTGTTTGACATCGACTGGGAGAACTCTGTTGATAAAAGGCGACTGCACGACTTGGACAGTTTCGGCTATAACTCACTGCATTATATTTGTCGCCTGCCAAAGACGCTTTACTGCGCCCCCGAATATCCAGAGTTGAACGAAGTGCGTTTCGAATTGCAACTACGCACTACCCTACAACACGCTTGGGCGGCAATCAACCACGATACCGGCTATAAATCCGGAGTAGAGATACCGCGAGAATACAAGCGTCAGATGAACCGATTGGCGAGTATGCTTGAATTGGCAGACGATGAGTTCAGTCGCATCCGTACTGCTATCAACGACTATCGCCGACGAGTTGAACAGTTGGTGATAGGAGGCAAACTTGACGATGTCCTCTTAGACGGAGACTCCTTCAGCAGATACTTGCAGACAGAGCCTTTTGACACACTCAACAAACGCATTGCCGCTATCAATCAAGCAGAGATACAAGAAGTATCACTACTGCCATATCTGAAGGTGTTTATGGCATTCGACTGTCATACACTTGGCGATCTTAACCGGCTTTGCAAACAATACGAAGAAGATGCATATACCCTTGCCCGACATCAGTTAGGCACTACCGATATTGATATAGTCTCATCCGCCATCGGAGTGCAGAATATCTGTATCGTTTATATCCTCTCGCAGGGTGGTGGCAAAATCGGACTCACACGCTTTTTCAATGCCATAAACGGACTGAGTCCGCAAAACGAGATGCTTGCCGATGCCACTTTCGCCCTCGCACAAGACTTGCCTTTTATGAAACATCTTAATACCTGACAATTATGAAACCTCTTCTAATCGACATGAACGATTATGTGCGCACCGGCGAAGGAGCCAATGGCGCAAGTTATGACCACAAAACCGACAAGTCCGTAATGCTCAAACTCTATTTCCGCAATTTCGAAGCGGCGGAAAAAGAACTTGAGTTAGCACAGAAAGTATATGCCATGGGCATTCCTACCCCTAAGCCCGGCGACCTCGTTACCGACGGAAAACAAGTAGGCATACGCTTTCGCAGAATGGAAGGCAAACGCTCTTATTCGCGTGCCTGTGGCGACGAACCCGAACGAACAGAAGAATACGCTCGCGAGTTTGCACAACTATGCAAGAAACTGCATTCCATACATGTCGATACCACGCAGTTTGAGAATGTGAAAGACCATTTGTATAACCTCTTGGAAGCCAATCCGTTCTTCACACCCGAACAGAAAGAGAAAATCCGTACATTCATCAAAAATGCCCCTGAAGCAGACACTGCCATACACGGCGATTTGCAATTTAGCAACGGCATCTTCACCGAAAAAGACGGTATCCGCACACCATATCTCATCGACTTGGGCGATTTCTGCTACGGTTACCCGATGTTCGACATAGGCATGGTCTATCTTTGTTGTTGCCTGAACGAAGAATCGTGGACAATGACACAATACCACATGTCAAACAAAACAGCCGCACGCTTCTGGGACGCTTTCGCACTCGAGTACTTCGGCAAAGACGCTGATATGGACGCTGTTATGCGCGAAGTCAAGATTTACGCCGGATTGAAAACTCTAATCATCGAACGCGACACTCATAAACCCATGCCTGAGTTCCGTGCTATGCTTGAAGGCACTATATATTAACACCTTAGACAACTTCTTATGGCAAACAAATACATCGACAGCACCCTGCTTGACCGCGCCATCGTCTTTGCCGTTAATGCTCACCATAACACCGAGCGTCGCGGAAAAGGGTTTCCGTATATCGTTCACCCTTTGGAAGCAGTTGAGATAGTGGCTACCATAACACCCGACCAAGAGTTGCTTGCCGCAGCCGCACTGCACGACACTGTCGAGGACACGGATGTAACAATAGATGATATCCGCCAAGAGTTCGGCGACAGAATAGCCGATATCGTTTTCAGCGAGAGCGACCAATTTGCAGACGGCATAAGCGAAGAAGACAGTTGGCACGACCGTAAGAAAACGGCTATCGAACGGCTCAAAAACGCCTCTTATGACGCAAAGATAGTAGCCATGGGCGACAAACTGAGCAACATGCGCGCCATTCAACGCGACTATGCCACAAAAGGCGACGAACTGTGGAAACTGTTTCACGCCAAAAACAAAGCCGACCACGAATGGCACTACCGCGGACTTGCCGACTCACTCTCCGACTTGAGCGACACATTCGCATACAAAGAGTTTGTCGCTCTCATTGACAAGGTTTTCGGAAAAAATAAATAACAAACAAATATGCAAAATTTCATTATCACCATCGGACGCGAGTTCGGAACCGGTGGCAGACAAATAGCCAACAAACTGGGCGAACTGCTTGGTGTGAAGGTCTATGACAAGAAACTGCTCGAAGAACTCAAGCAACGCTACAACCTCACAACCGAAGAGATGGATCGCATAAGGGCACACCGACAAAACTGGTGGGACGACTTTACGAAGTTCTATCAACAGGCTCAGGCTTGGGCTAACCGACCATATTACGATGCCGTGTATGTACCCACCCTTAATTCAGAACTCATATACGAAGAAGAAGAGCGCATACTCACAGCCTTGGCTGAAAAAGAGTCGTGCGTCATACTTGGCAGAACAGGATTTCATATTTTCCGTAACAACAAAAACGCCTTCAAAGTCTTTCTTATAGCCGACAAATCTTTCCGTCGCGACAAAGTAGCACGCCGTCTGAATATCAACGAAGGCAGTGCCGACCTGCTAATGAACAAAGTGGACGAAGCACGCGAGAACTTCACTCTCTCATTCAGTGGCAAGAGCCGCTACGATGCCCGCAACTACGACCTCGTTCTGAATGTAACAGGACTCGCACCCGAAAGTATAGCGCAGTTTATAGCCGATTGTGTACAACGAAAAATGAACGAGCATAATGACTATTGATTTTGACAACATAGTCAATGCTCGTGATCTTGGCGGCACGAAAGCTTGCGAAGGGCAAAAAATCAAAAGCAACCTACTACTTCGCACAGCGCACCTGCACGATGCTACCGATAGTGATATCCTGCGCCTCAAAAAAGAGTATAACCTGAAACGCATATTCGATTTCCGCTCAATGGCCGAAACGCAGTTTCAGCCAGACAGAGAAGTGGAAGGTGCCACTTATCACCTCCTGCCAACCATTGATATGCGTGCCGAACAAGACACAGGGCGTGCCATACCCGAAGAGGCTTTTCAAGATTTGGAGAGCCACATCGTCAACTATTCGTTCTACCCCGAAGTGCAACAGATGGCTGCAAACATGTATCCGTCGCTCATCAGAAGCGAGTACTCACAACTGCAATATGCCACTTTCCTACGCCTTATCATCGAGACACCCGAAGGCGGTGTGCTGTGGCACTGCGCACAAGGCAAAGACCGCACCGGCTGGGGGGCGGCTTTCATCTTATCAGCACTCGGAGTTCCAAGAGAAACTATCATTGACGATTTCGACCTCTCTAACAATGCTTATCGAGAACTTGTCAGGAAACTTAACAACGAGGTTGTACAAAGAGGTAGAGGCGAAGCAGAAACAGATGTTATTCAAGCGTTTATGGGAGTAAGCACCAAAAATTTCCGCTCTACGCTTGACCTTATTGACCGCGAATACGGCTCAATGCACGATTATTTGCAAAACCAACTCTTCCTGACAAAAGACGACCTGAAGATACTGCAACATAGATATTTGTCTTAATAAAAAGCAATAATATATTAAGATAATTGCAAAAATAAAAAAAAAAATCGTATATTTGCGAAATAAATGAAAAAATCAAACTAATATAAATCTATTTTATTTTAATGGAACAGAAAAAACGCGTGGACACCTTCGGTAACGGTAAGGCTGAAGGTAATGCCCAGATGCGCGAGCAACTGGGTGGCAAAGGTGCTAACTGCGCCGAGATGAACCTCGTGGGTGTTCCCGTTCCTCCGGGATTCACCATCACCACTGATGTCTGCAACGAGTACTACGAAGTAGGTCAGGAGAAGATTATGCAGCTCCTTAACAACGATGTGATGGCTGCCGTTCACCACATCGAGAACCTCATGAACTCGAAGTTCGGTGACCCGCAGAACCCGCTGCTCGTCTCGGTTCGCTCGGGTGCACGTGCATCTATGCCCGGTATGATGGACACCATCCTCAACCTTGGTCTTAACGACACCGTAGCCGAGGGTATGGTAAAGAAAACTCAGAACCCACACTTCGTTTACGACTCATATCGCCGCTTCGTTCAGATGTATGGTGACGTCGTTCTCGGTATGAAGCCGGTTAACAAAACCGACATCGACCCATTCGAGAAAATCATCGACGAAGTGAAGGAAATCCGCCACATCAAACTCGACAAAGACTTGAATGTTGACGAACTCAAACTCCTCGTTGCCCGCTTCAAGACTGCTATCAAAGAACAGACCGGCAAGGAGTTCCCCAACGACCCCATCGAGCAACTCTGGGGCGCTATATGCGCTGTGTTCCGCTCATGGATGAACGAGCGCGCTATCCTTTATCGTAAGATGGAAGGAATACCCGACGAATGGGGAACTGCCGTTTCTGTTATGGCAATGGTATTCGGTAACATGGGCGAGACCTCTGCTACCGGTGTTTGCTTCAGCCGCGACGCTGCTACAGGTGAGAACCTCTTCAACGGTGAGTATCTTGTTAATGCTCAAGGCGAGGATGTGGTTGCAGGTATCCGTACTCCGCAACAAATCACACTTGAAGGTTCACGCCGCTGGGCTGCGCTTCAAGGTATCTCTGAGGAAGAGCGTGCTTCTAAGTATCCTTCAATGGAAGAGGCCATGCCTGAGCTTTACAAAGAGCTTTACGCTATCCAAGCCAAGCTGCAAGCCCACTACCGCGACATGCAGGATATGGAGTTCACCGTACAAGAAGGCAAACTCTGGTTCCTCCAGACCCGTAACGGCAAACGTACAGGTACTGCTATGGTGAAGATCGCTATGGATCTCTGTCGCGAAGGCGTTATCTCAGAGAAAGAGGCTATCATGCGTTGCGAACCGCAGAAACTTGACGAACTGCTCCACCCCGTATTCGACAAGGACGCTCTAAAGAAAGCCAAAGTCATCACTCAAGGTTTGCCCGCTTCTCCGGGTGCCGCATGCGGACAAATCGTATTCCACGCTGACGATGCACAAGAGTGGCATCAGAATGGTCATAAGGTCATCATGGTTCGTATCGAGACCTCTCCCGAAGACCTCGCAGGTATGTCGGCTGCCGAGGGTATCCTCACCGCTCGTGGAGGTATGACCTCTCACGCTGCCGTTGTGGCTCGTGGTATGGGTAAGTGCTGCGTATCAGGTGCAGGTGCCATACTCGTTGACTACAAAGCAAAGACCGTAACCATCGAAGGCGTTACCTATAAGGAAGGCGACTATATCTCGCTCAACGGCTCGACCGGTCAAGTTTATGCAGGTGAGATTCCTACCAAGGCTGCCGAACTATCAGGCGACTTCAAAGCCCTCATGGATCTCTGCGACAAATATACCAAACTGCAAGTTCGTACCAATGCCGACACACCTCACGACGCACGCGTAGCACGCGCCTTCGGTGCCAAAGGTATCGGTCTGACCCGTACAGAGCACATGTTCTTCGACGACCAGAAGATCATAGCCATGCGCGAGATGATTCTTGCCAAAGACAGCGAAGGTCGCGAGAAAGCACTCGCCAAACTGTTGCCTTATCAGAAAGCCGACTTCAAGGGTATCCTTGAGGCTATGGACGGACTGCCTGTCAACATTCGTTTGCTTGACCCGCCATTGCACGAGTTTGTACCTCATGATCTGAAAGGTCAGGAGCAGATGGCAAAAGAGATGGGTGTCAGCGTTCAAGAGATTCAGAACCGCGTTGCCCAACTCGCCGAGAACAACCCGATGCTCGGTCACCGTGGCTGCCGTCTTGGTATCACCTTCCCCGAAATCACCGCTATGCAGACCCGTGCTATCTTGTCGGCTGCTTGCGAGTTGAAGAAAGAAGGCAAGAACCCGATGCCGGAAATCATGGTGCCGTTGATTGGTATTCTCTACGAGTTGAAACAACAGAAAGAAATCATACAAAAGGTTGCCAAAGAAGTGTTTGCTGAGTATGGTATCGAGGTTGAGTTCGAGATTGGTACAATGATTGAGATTCCGCGTGCCGCTCTGACCGCTGACCGTATCGCAACTGAGGCTCAGTACTTCTCTTTCGGTACCAACGACCTCACACAGATGACCTTCGGTTACAGCCGCGACGACATCGCTTCGTTCCTGCCTGCATATCTTGAGAAGAAGATTCTGAAGGTTGACCCGTTCCAGGTTCTCGACCAGAATGGTGTTGGTCAACTCATCAAGATGGCAGTAGAGAAAGGTCGTGCCGTTCGTCCGGGACTCCGTACCGGTATCTGCGGCGAGCATGGTGGTGAGCCTTCAAGTGTTAAGTTCTGTGCCCGCGTTGGTATGAACTACGCATCTTGCTCACC
>JAFVAX010000064.1 GCA_017480285.1 Paludibacteraceae bacterium
ATGGAATCTTGGAATCTTGGAATCTTGGAATAATTAAAACATAAACACTCAATAAGAATATGAAAAAAGAAATTCGTTTTTCGCTTGTGTATCGCGATATGTGGCAGTCGTCGGGCAAGTATGTACCCCGCAAGGACCAACTTCAGAAGATTGCCCCTGTCATCATTGACATGGGCTGTTTTGCCCGCGTAAAGACCAATGGTGGTGCTATGGAACAGGTCAATCTGCTCTATGGCGAGAACCCCAATCAGGCAGTACGCACCTTCTGCAAACCCTTCAACGAAGCCGGCATACAGACACACATGCTTGACCGCGGACTCAACGCCCTGCGTATGAATCCCGTACCAGCCGATGTGAGAGAACTGATGTACAAGGTCAAGAAAGCACAAGGAACAGACATCACCCGTATATTCTGCGGACTGAATGACCCGCGTAACATCATACCGTCTATTGGTTGGGCTAAGAAGGCAGGAATGATAGCACAAGCCACCATGTGCCTCACATACAGCAAGGTACATACCCGCGAATACTATATCAACCTCGCCGAACAACTCATTGAAGGCGGTGCTGAGGAGATATGTATCAAAGATATGGCAGGCATTGGCAGACCGGCTATGATTGGCGATATAGTGCGTGCCATCAAAGAGAAACACCCGGACATCCTTATCCAATACCACGGGCACTCAGGTCCGGGCTTCTCGGTTGCCTCAATGCTTGAGTTTGCCAAAGCCGGTGGCGACATCATCGATGTTGCAATGGAGCCGCTGTCTTGGGGAATGGTACACCCCGATGTCATCACTATTCAAGCCATGCTTCGCGATGCCGGATTCCTTGTTCCCGACATCAATATGAAAGCCTATATGGAAGCCCGCTCGCTCACACAGTCGTTCATTGACGATTTTCTCGGTTATTGGATTGACCCGAGAAACTCAAAGATGACAAGTCTGTTGGTTGGTTGCGGACTGCCGGGCGGTATGATGGGTTCGCTTATGGCTGACCTCAAAGGTATGCACGCCGCTATCAACTCCAACCTCAAGAAGCGTGGCGAGAAAGAACTCTCGGAAGACGAACTGCTTGTAGAACTGTTTGAAGAGGTGCAGCGTATATGGCCAATGCTCGGAACGCCTTGTCTTGTAACACCGTTCTCGCAATATGTCAAGAACGCCGCTCTTATGAACCTCTACTCGCGCTCAATGGGCGAACCGGCATTTACTCGTATGGATCCTGCTATGTGGGGAATGATACTCGGCAAAGCCGGCAAACTGCCCGGTACGCTTGCGCCTGAAATAGTGAAACTTGCAGAAGAGAAAGGTTTTGAGTTCTATACCGACGACCCGCAAAAACTCTATCCAAATGCCCTGCCCCATTTCATCGAGGAGATGCAGAAACTCGGTTGGGAGCGTGGCGAGGACGATGAGGAGTTGTTTGAGTTCGCAATGCACGAGAAGCAGTATCGCGAATACAAGTCCGGTCAGGCCAAAGAGCAGTTCAACAAAGACTTGCTTGAACGCATCGAGAAAGCAGCACAAGGTGGCAGTCAGGTTACCTTCCTCTCTGCAGCCGACAAACGAGCCATTCTTCACCCCAATGCCGAACCGCTTCAGGCCACACATAGCGGAAAAGTGCTGTGGGAACTGGACTTCAATTCGGAAAGCGAACCGCCGGTTGTCGGCAAACAGTTTAGTGAAGGCGAAGTTGTTTGCTATCTGCAAACGCCTCACGGCATAGAACCGCAAACAGCGTTTATGAACTGCCGTGTTGTTTCTACAGAAGCCTCACAAGGAACGATGGTAGCCAAAAACACTCCCCTCGCCTATTTGGAGAAAACAGATAAGAATTGACTCTTTGAGAAAACAGATAAAAACTGACTTATTTGTAGAAAAATCGAAAACAATCCCCCAACCGTAAGGAAGGGGGATTGATTGTAATGGTGGTTATTTTAATGGCGGTTACAAAAACAATTCGCAAATCTTTTTAACATCATCTATTTCCAAGTCATAAAACATCGGCAGGCGGACAAGTGTATCTTTATATCGGTCGCATTCAGGCAACATTGATGCCGATGAGAGAGAAATATGTTCTTAGTTTTGATGTCATTGTAGCCACCAATGATATATAGGTGTGGCTGATTGTACTGCGAAGCCGTTCTTCTCGTACCAACAACAGGTATTCGCATTATTTTTCTGCATAGGAACTTCAAGTGTTGTTACTCCTTTCCCGTATAAGTAATTTTCCAAAGTTGAGATAAGTTTTTGCCCGATACCCTGACGCTGCATATTCGGTCAGGACAGCCACCAAGCCAATAAGTCCTAAACCACCGGAATAATCAAAGGTTGCCATACCTTTAATTAAATCATCCTTTTCTTTATAAACAAGAATCTGCTTGTTTGAACCAGTGCAAGGACAAGCATTTTCTATCCAACGAGTATATAGGCGTTCATAACTACCCGCAGGCAAGCGTTCATCTAACTTAAAACGAGAATAAGCACCACTTATCAATGCCAAACGATATAAATCATCAGTAAGTGAAAGTCCCGAAAAAACGAGACTTCATTGACACACTTGCTTGGTTTGCAAGTTTTTCTATACAAAACTTTCTCATCTACTTTTTTAGCCCCAACTGTTTCAAATCCAACATTGTTGATGTCGAAAACATATAGCAAATCAAACTTCTGCCTTAAATCATTTTGCCTTGAAATCAACAACAAAGCATCGTTTTTAGATAGCAAATCTATGCGACCGATACGCAAGCCGAAGAAGTCAGAATCCCATTGTAAAGTTCGTATATCCATCATTCTATATTGCATTTATCGTTTACAATATTATCAGGGGAAGCGTCGTTGACAAGAATGATTTCAAAATTGTCGGTTATCGTAGAAACGCTTATTTTCAGGCGTTCAACCAACTTAGAAACCATCTTCTCGCCCTTATACTCAGGCGAAACGATTGATATGAGAGGTGTTGAGTTGCTCATTGGTAAGCACACAGACACAAAAGAAGCGCAGACTATTTGTAGTTTGCTTATATTCGGCTCTTGAAAGGATTTAACTCGACTACCTTAATGCACCCAATATACCTACAGAAAAAGCCCACGCTTACGCATAGGCATCTTGGCTTCTTCTTGGTGCATTATTATTGTCTTAAAAAAGTGTCGAGTTTTTTCAAGAGCACAAGAAGAGAAGCAAAAATGCTAACTAAAAAATATGTCGGCGCAACTTACTTGCGCATGTGTTTCATTGGCTGTTTATTATTTGTTTGATTTGAGATATTATATCTGAATTGCTCATAAATGGACATTTGTAAGATTCACTACTGCAAATTTACAATAAATAATCCAATCTGCCAAATTTTTAAGCAAAATGACTTAATCGGGCAATGTATTTTCCAATAATATCAAACTCGATATTCACTTTCGTACCAACTTCAATAGCGTGGAAATTAGTATGCTCATAAGTATAAGGAATGATTGCCACGGTGAAGGTATCGTCGGTAGGTTCGCAAACAGTCAGGCTCACGCCATTAACACAAACTGAACCTTTATCAACAGTAAAATAACCCCGTTTGGCTTGTTCTTTATCGAACTTATAATGAAAAGTAAAATACCAACTGCCGTCGGCTTCTTTGCGCTCAATGCACTCAGCCGTCTCGTCAACATGACCTTGAACGATATGTCCGTCAAGACGGTCGTTGAGTGGCATACTGCGCTCCACATTGACCTCATCGCCGACCTTGAGAAAACCTAAATTGCTTCTTAAGAGGGTCTCCTGCATGGCGGTAACGACATAAGTATCACCCTCTTGTTTGACAACCGTCAGGCAAACGCCGTTATGAGCCACTGACTGATCAATACTAAGTTCACGAGCAAAGGGGCAAGTGAATGTAAAATGAACATTGGTATGGTCTTTCTGTATGGCCACCACACGAGCCATCTGTTCTACTATTCCTGAAAACATAAAAAATAATTATTTATCATCATAATGTCCGTAGGATGCAAGTACGAGCACCACTACTTCAGTTTTTTGGTCATAAGAGTAGGATCGTCAGTCATTTTTTTAGCAAGTCGGCTCAAGTATTTGGCAGTTTTTTTAGCATTCCTTCATCTTCAGAGATAATACTCAAACTGCGATAAATGTCAGTATTAAGTTGAAGTGCGTTCATATCTTTAATTTTTGTATCTTTTGCAAATATACATTATTTTTTTGTCAATAACAAATCTTTTGAGTAATTAAATGTCAGATTCAGTACAATACTCAGCACATATTTTCTGTTGTGCTTAAACCAACTTATTTCTTAAAATACTTCCCAATCACAGGCAGACCTGACAGGGGAAAGTCCAAACGCACAACAACAAAGGCATATACAAACAGCAACACACAACCAACACCCATCGTCAGCCACATACTGCCAAACTGAAACTTAACCACATAGAGCACTGCCATCAAACCGGCAGCAAGCAAAGTATAGAGTCCTATTCGTTTCAAATCATACGGAATGGGCATCTGCTTCTGACCAATGAAATACGACAACAGCATAATAGTAAAATAACAAACCGTAGATGATGCCGCCGATGCTATATACCCTATTTTCGGCACAAGCCACACCTGCAAAACGAGAGTAATGACAAGTCCTATAAGCGAGAAATATGCTCCGTACTTTGTTTTATCCTGCAGTTTGTACCAGAACGACAAGTTGAAATAAACACCTTGAAACAGGTATGTCCAAAGCACTATCGGAACAACACGCATACCTTCCCAATACGATGGTGCGATGAGTCGTTTGAGCACATCCATAAACACTAACATACCGAGCATTATGAGATATGAGAAAATGATATAGTACTTCATCGCATCAGCGTATGCTTCAACCGACTGACGGTCTTTATGTTTAGAAAAGACATACGGCTCGTAGGCATAACGGAAAGCCTGAGTAAACATCATCATCACCATTGCTATCTTAAAACAAGCACCATACACCCCCAACTCGGAATTGACAGTAGCCGTCGGGTCAGAACTCAAAATGGCAGGGTTAAGATAAGGGAAAAGCATTTTGTCAACCGTCTGATTCATAATGCCTGCAATACCCAAAACAAGCAGTGGAAGCGAATACCTCAACATTCGCTTGAGCAAACCGAGCGAGAAGTTATAGTGCTCTGCAAAAATATCAGGCAAAAGGCATAATGTCTGCAAAGCAGTGGCTAACAGGTTCGACAAGAATACATAACCGACACCATAGTCAGGCTGATAGAACCAACTGATAAGTTGCGGACAATGCTTGTTAATATACGGACAAGCGACAAGAAAGAACAGGTTGAAACCTATATTGAGAACAACAAAAAGCAGCTTGAGCAACGCAAATTTTATAGGGCGTTTCTTGTATCTCAGATATGCAAACGGAATACAAGCAAAGGCATCACAACTGACCGTTATAGCCATATAGACAAGAAACTCCTCGTGTCCGCTATAGCCTAAACCGTTGGCAATGCCATAGCGAAACAACCAAACCAAGAATACAAACAGAGCCGAAGTAAAAGCAATGCTTGTCATTGCTGTTGTATAGACACTGTTTGTTGCTTCTTCCTGTTTGTTGACAAAACGGAAAAAGCCCGTTTCCATACCATAGGTAAGTATGACAAGAAGCAGTGCTGTCCAAGCATATAAATTTGTAACTATACCATAATCAGCAGACCTTTCCAAGACATAGGTATATAAGGGCACGAGCATCCAGTTAAGGAACCTGCCTATTATACTGCTTGCGCCATATATGACCGTGTCTTTGGCAAGCGATGCCATATCTTTCTTGTCTGACATTGTATTTTTAGTTGGCTAATGTTATATTTTGGTTATGGTTAATCAATCGAAGAAATCTATTGTATAAAACCATATCAAGACGAGCATAGTGCCCGTCTTGATAAAATTATTAAAAGCAAAATGATTATTTGCGTTTGCGGTTGCCGTAGCGGGACATGAACTTGTCAACACGACCGGCAGTATCAACCAATTTCGACTTACCTGTATAGAACGGGTGAGAGGTATTGGAGATTTCAAGTTTAACGAGCGGATAAGTAACGCCGTCAATCTCGATGGTGTCTTTAGTATTCACTGTTGAGCGTGAAAAGAACTGATCACCATTCGACATATCTTTGAATACAACAACACGATAGTTGTCGGGATGAATTCCTTGTTTCATAATTTTTTGATTTTTATTATTTTTACGCTGCAACAACAGTAAATTTAATTTCAGCCTTAACTTCTTTGTGCAGACGGGCCTCTGCCACATATTCGCCAAGTTCCTTAACAGGCTCTGCGATAGTGATGACACGGCGGTCAACCTGAAGTCCGAGTTTCTCGAGTTCTTCAGCGAGTTGAAGTGCTGTAACAGAACCGAAGATCTTGCCGTTTTCGCTTGCTTTAGCAGGTACTGTAAGCATAACTTCTGCCAATTTAGCTGCCAACTCTTCAGCATCAGCCTTCAGTTTAGCAAGTTTGTGAGCGCGTTGTTTGAGGTTCTCTGCAAGTTGCTTGCGGTTTGACTCGTTAGCAATGATTGCAAGTTTTTTCGGGAGCAGGTAGTTGCGTCCGTAGCCGTCTTTTACCTTAACGATATCGTCTTTGTAGCCGAGATTGGCAACATCTTGAATAAGTATAACTTCCATAGTGTTTCCTCCTTATTTCATCATATCGGTTACATACGGGAGCAATGCCAAGTGGCGTGCTCGTTTAACTGCTTGAGCGACTTTGCGCTGGAACTTCAACGAAGTACCGGTAATACGGCGAGGCAGAATCTTACCTTGCTCGTTAAGGAACTTTTTGAGGAACTCAGGATCTTTGTAGTCGATATACTTTATACCGCTCTTTTTGAAACGGCAGTATTTCTTTTTCTTCACATCCGACTGTTGTGGGGTGAGATAACGAATTTCTTGCTCTGCCATAGTTTAGTCCTCCTTCTTTTGTAAGTTAACATTGCGGCGTTTCTCTGCATACTCGAAAGCATACTTGTCCAGACGGAAAGTGAGGAAACGAAGCACGCGTTCGTCGCGACGGTAAGCCGTCTCAAGTGTTGCTACTACCGATGGTTCGGCATCAAATTGAAGCAAGGCATAAAATCCCGTCGATTTGCCTGCAATGGTGTAAGCGAGGCGTTTAAGTCCCCACTCCTCATGATTGAGAATCTCTGCTCCGTTCTCTTTGAGCAAGTTCTCAAATTTCTCTACCGCTTCCTTCATCTGTGGTTCAGACAAAACGGGAGTCAAGATGAAAGCGGTCTCGTAATGGTTTGCCATTAGGTAAATAAAATTAAATTAGTTAATAAATATGCTTTCAAAAACAACCAAAATCATTTGATTTATTTTCAAAAAGTGTGCAAAGATACAAAAAATTCTCTTAATTTCCAAATTTTGCAGATAAAAAAATTATTTTTCATATTATTTACATATTTGTTTCCATATTTGCAAAAAAAATCGTATTTTTGTAGAAATAATCAAAAACAACACTAATCAATACATTTTTATATGGTAGAAGAGTCGCATCGTTATAAGATTTTTGCCGGTGGAAAGGGTGAACAACTCGCTCAGGCTATCTGCAAGGAATTAGGCTGTCAACTCAGCCATGTCAACATCGAGCATTTCTCCGATGGTGAGTTTGCCGCCGAGTTTCAAGACAGTGTCCGCGGACAGACCGTTTATTTGGTTCAAGCCACTTGTCCTTCAGCCGATAATCTGTTTGAACTCCTGCTCATGATGGATGCCGCCAAGCGTGCGAGTGCTTATAAGATTATAGCCGTAATACCCTATTTCGGATGGGCTCGTCAGGACAGAAAAGACAAAGCCCGTATCAGCATAGGTGCCAAACTTGTGGCAGACATGCTTCAGGTGGCGGGTGCCGACCGTATCATAACGCTCGACCTGCATGCAGAGCAGATACAAGGCTTCTTTGATATTCCCGTTGACCACCTTTATGGTCTGAACACTTTTGCTGACTATATACAATCGCTCAACCTGAAGGATTTGATTATTGCAAGTCCTGACGAGGGCGGTTCGAAACGCGCTGCCAAACTCGCCGCCCGTCTGAACGCACCGATGGTGGTATGCTACAAACAGCGACTCAAAGCCAATGAGATAGCAGAGATGCGAATACTCGGTGATGTGAACGGCAAAGATGTTGTACTCATTGACGATATTGCCGACACTGCCGGCACGCTCTCAAAGGCAGCAAACATACTGAAAGCCGGTGGTGCCAAATCTGTGAGAGCCGTTGTCTCTCACGGAGTTATGTCTGGTCCGGCTTGCGAGAGAATTATGCAGTCGCCACTCGAAGAACTTGTCTTTACCGACACTTTGCCATTCGATGTAAGCCGTTGCCCGAAAGTAAAAGTCCTCTCTGTTGCCCGACAGTTTGCTCATACCATAAGGGCAATACAAGAACACCGCTCTATAAGTGAATTTAATATAAGAAGCTGACGCTGTTGGATGTTGGATATAAGGATAAAAAAACATAAAAATGAAAGCAAAACTTTTCTTAATTCTTTTTACATTTATGATCGTAGCAACTACTCCTGTTGAAGCCTGCAAGAAGGCTCGTCAGAAAACTTATACCGTTGAGATGGACGGCTTTCTGTGTGAAGGGCAAAAAAAGAAGTACAAAGAAGGTGAGCAAGTGGTGCTATATTACAGTATGGTTGCCACCGATACCGACTACACCTTCCTTCTTGACGGAGAGTATATTCGTCCGGACTACAACCATGAAGACGGATATATCATTCGTTTCACTATGCCCGACCATGATGTAAAAGTCAGCGTCATTACTCGCAACACAATGATTTTAGAGCAACCGGAAAGAGAAATTATCAAAGAGTAAATTTAAGCAAACCTAAGTAATGGTAAAAAAAATTTTCTATGTTATAACTATTGTATTGACGGTTGTTGCCTGTACAAGCAATAGCAAACCCCAGAAAACGCAACAGGCTGTTTCAGTTGAATTTAATGCCGATTCAGCGTACAAGTTCGTAAAAGAACAGGTTGATTTCGGTCCGCGAGTACCCGGAACCGATGAGCATTACAGTTGCGTTAAATACCTTCAGGAAAAACTGAATGCATATTGCCAAGAAGTGGCTTTAGAGCAAGGAACCAAGACCAACTATGAAGGCAAACAGTTGCCTATTTGCAACATCATAGGCAGGTTCAACCCTGAAAAGAAAAGTCGCATACTGCTTTGTGCGCACTACGACACTCGTCCGTGGGCAGACCAAGAAGAAGACTACGACAAGCGTATGACCCCTATTGACGGGGCGAACGACGGTGCAAGCGGTGTGGGCGTATTACTTGAGGTGGCACGACAACTCGCTATCAATCAGACGAAAATAGGTATTGATATAGTGTTTTTTGATGCCGAAGATATGGGAACACCGGATTTCTATACGGGCATGCAAAGAGAGGACACTTGGTGTCTCGGCTCACAACTATGGGCTGAGCAACATAAGAAAGACGCAAAAAACTACCAATATGGCATTTTGCTTGATATGGTAGGTGCGCCGGACGCTGTTTTCCTGAAGGAGTATTTCTCTGAAGAATATGCCCAGCCATATCTTGAGAGAGTGTGGCAGACGGCACGCTCGCTCGGGCATGGTCGTCTTTTCTCTGACCGACACGCCTACCCCATTACTGACGACCATTTTTATATCAATACCATTGCCGGTATTCCGACCATTGACATTATTCATTACGACACACAAACGGAGCAAGGTTTTGCACCCTATTGGCATACCGAGGCTGATGATATGAGAAACATTTCAAAGCATACACTTGATGCCGTCGGTAAAACAGTTCTAACGGTTGTGAATTGTGAATTGTGAATTGTAAATTGTAAATTGAAATGATATTATCAATTAAAAACCTACACGCCAACATTGGCGAAAAAGAGATACTCAAAGGTGTCAGTCTTGACATCCGCGAAGGTGAGATACACGCCATTATGGGTCCTAACGGAGCCGGCAAATCGACACTCTCTGCCGTCTTGACCGGCAACCCCGCTTACACTGTAACACAAGGTGAAGTGCTGTTCAATGGCAAAGACCTTCTTAAAATGTCCCCCGAAGACCGTGCAAGAGAAGGACTTTTCCTTTGTTTTCAATACCCTGTTGAGATACCCGGCGTGAGTATGGTTAATTTTATGCGCACTGCGGTCAACGAAAAACGCAAATACCAAGGGCAAAAAGAACTTACCGCAAGCGAGTTCTTGAAACTGATGCGCGAAAAGAAAGAACTTGTTGAGATTGACGACCGTCTTACAAAACGCGCAGTCAATGAAGGTTTCTCGGGAGGCGAGAAAAAACGCAACGAGATTTTCCAGATGGCAATGCTTGAACCTTCGCTGTCAATACTTGACGAAGCAGACTCCGGACTTGATATTGATGCCCTTCGCATAGTTGCTGAGGGGGTAAACAAACTTCACAACGACAAAAACGCTTCAATTGTCATTACACACTATCAACGACTGCTCGACTATATCGTTCCGGATTTTGTACATATACTATACGAAGGAAAGATTGTCAAGACCGGCGACAAAAAACTCGCTCTCACACTTGAGCAGAAAGGTTATGATTGGATTAAAGACGAACTTGTATGAACCCGCTTATAATAAATAAGGAATATACTGAAACCATTTATCTTTTTAATGAGGCTAAGGCAGACCTTCATATAGTTCAACAAGAAGCCTCAACACTTAACCTGTTTGTTTTGCACCTGACAGACCTTTCTTGTATGCAACATATTCATATTCAGCAAGAAGGCGAACATTGTCGGACAAACATATATGGTCTGGCAGTGCTGAAAGGCAAACAAGAGTATCTGTGCGACACACTGCTTGAACACCAAAAAGAAAACGGCACAAGCACTCTTATTTTCAAGTACTTGCTTTTTGACGAAGCCAAAGGTGAGTTTGTCGGGAGGCTCAAGGTGCAACCGAATGCCCAACACACCGACGCAAGCCAAACCAACCGAAACATTGTTCTTTCCGACAAAGCCAAGATGCGCACTATGCCACAACTTGAGATCTATGCCGACGATGTGCGTTGCTCACACGGTGCAACAACAGGCGCGCTTGACAACGAAGCTATTTTCTATATGCAACAACGCGGACTGCAAAAAGACCTCGCGAGACAACTTCTACTGCAGGCTTTTGCAGAAGACATTTTTGAAAAAATGCCAATTCAGCAACAAGAACAAGCCCGCAACCTCTTCACACAAAGAATCTAACTCAATTCACAATTTACAACTCTAAAAACCTCTAAAAAAATCACACTTTGAACGAAAAAGATGACTGATTTGTGAGTTTTTGAACGAAAAAGATGATAATAATATAAGAAAAACTTATTATCTTTGCATAGTGTAATTAAATTTACCATTAGTGTAATTATTTTCACTATGAAACATAAATCAGTTATTCTCGCTTTATTAGTGTCGTTTGTTTGCCTACTTGCTCAAGCGGCAGACTTCACTTCAGCCTTGCAGTCTTTCAATCGTGACGCATCTGCCGGAAACGCCAACAGTTTTTTCACTTTCCTTTTGGACGATGGTTTTCTTGACGAGCCTATTGCTTTTTCTGAAGGCACATCGCGCGACTCGCTTTGTGCTGCTGTGTGGTATTGGTCGGCAGAATACTACTACGACAAGCAGAACTATCGCTCTGCCGCACAATATGGTGAGCAGTCGCTACCCTTATGCGAGCGAGTTGGCGATAAGACGATGGAAGCCGACTGCGCCTCACTTTTAGGACTTATATATGTCCGTCTTGGCGACTTTGACAAGGCGGCAGTGTTTGCCAAACATTGCAATCGATTAGATATCGAAAGTGGCGACAACGACAATATAGCATCGTCCTACAACACCCTTGCAGGTATCTATATGAGTATGCGCCAGCCAGACGAAGCAGAAAAGTATATCTTACTGGCTATTGAGTATGTAAAACAGGCTGACAACCCTGCGCGTGAGGCTGTTATTTATGGTATGGCATCGGAGGTGTATCAACATAAAAACATGCCTTATGAGGCACTTGATTATGCCACCCGTGCGTGGAAAATCGAAACAGCCTTATCTCGTCCGGATAAAGCCGCAATACGCCAGACACAGCGTGCTGCAGCACTCACTGTTTTAGAACGATACGACGAAGCGGAGCAATGCCTCTTAGATGCCATTCCTCAAATTGAAACATCGGGTAATATGCACTCGCTTGCTATTGCTTACATCCAGATGGGCGACCTGCTGTATGTAACAGGCAGAAACAAAGAAGGAGCTGATTACTACTACAAAGCCTTGCCTATTTTTGTAGCGCAACACGATATTTACAACGAAGCCCATACGCAGAAAGGACTTAGAGAGACCTTACGAGGCATCGACCCTGAGGCGGCACTCAAACATGGCGACCGTTTTGAACATCTCCGCGATTCTATCTACGACAGAGAATCAAATGCCAACCTCTCGCAGTTTGCAGCCGAATTTGAAAACGATATCCTGCAACGCTTGTACGACAAGCAACGCCGTAACTATATCATTATTATCTCGCTGATAATCTTTATGTTCGTCATATCGGCGATACTTACTTTCATCATTCATAAAAGGCGGCAGATTAAACAAGTTGAACATTTTAATAATCTCCTTGGGGAAGTTGAACGATTGCGCAAAGCGGAAAAAATGAAAAACCTCTTAAACAAAGCCGATAAGAAAACTACTAATGAAGATGGGGGCAATATAGCCGACGATGAACTGTTCTTGGCAAGGGTTGTAGAATATGTCAACAATGCCCTACCCGATGGAGATATATCAGTCGAAGCCATAGCCGACAAAATGTGTATGTCTGTTTCAACTTTCCGTCGCCGAATGATTGCCATAACAGGCGAACCGCCTAAAAACTTTATTTTTGCCATTCAAATGGACAAGGCCAAGAATCTGCTATCCGCCAATTCCGAACAGCCTGACAGCAAATCAATCAACGATATTGCCTACGAATGTGGTTTTAAGGAGACCAACTCGTTCATACGGGCATTCCAACGCTTTACAGGAAAAACTCCTACTAAATGGCGCAGTTAAGCATTTTTGAACGATTTTGCCTACATTTTTACAAAAATTGAAAGAAAAAGATGAGATAAATTACAATATATTACATTATCTTTGCATTTGTTATTTTAGCATTTGTTTTTTAGACCCGATGTGCCAATGGGATATAACAGGCAAAACACTAATATGAAAAAACTATTTATTTTGATGTTTGCATTTCTTACGACAACTTCTCTATGGGCAACCACAAGAGTGGGTAATACTCTGCCTTATCCGAAGTATATGCAAAACATTAAGTATGATGAGAACACCAAGCAACTCACCTTTGAGGACACATTCAATTCTAATGTTGAATTAGACCGCTTGTATGAGGTATATCTCTATTACCGCACCGACATCAGCGTGTTCTTCAAACAGGAGTACAATTCGGCATACTTCACTGACACTGTCAGTTACAACTATGGAAACGCCGTATCGCTCTATGAGCATACCAACGGTTTGATTGAGCGAGTCAACACCTATCGTTTTAATCAAAAAGGCGGAAATGTTACTCTTGACAACCTAAGCGATGCTATCGCTATGTGTTACCGAAAAGGCTACACTGACATTCGCATCTGCGTGCAAGGAAAATACTTTGACAAGTTGCTCAATGCTTGGGCTCCATACGAGATACCAACCGGTGCTAACCGTCCCGGATTGCACAACTATGTAGATGTCAACCTGCCGCTTATCGAACTCTCGCTCTCAACGCCCGACTTTGTCAATTATGGCGAGCAGATGGTCATTACAGGACATATTCAAGGTGCAGGCAAACTGACTTGGAAGATTCAGGAAAGCGACTATGCCGACGAGTGGCAAACAGTTCATTCAGGCACTATCTCTTCCGTTGATGCACGCGAAGGTAAGACGGTGCAATACAAACGCGTGTTCACCGGCAACGGCGTACCATCAGGTCGCTGGTTCCGCATTGTTGCAACAGATAGAGAAACAGGTCGAATTTATTCCACACCGATAACAGCCCATTCAGTAGGTTTCCGCTATATGTTTGTGTATAATGGCAGTACCTCTTACCTCGCTGCCGGAGAGAAGATTAGCTTCCCCAAACCGAGCGACTGTCAGGAATACGAGATATTCAGCGACATACCAATTGTGCCGGTGGAGTATAACTCTTCGTATGATTTCATAAGACAACCTGCATGCAACCTGTGGATCAACAACAAAACAAAGACCTACACGGTGCGTTTCCTCAATGCGGACGGCACACTGCTGAAGAGCGAAGAAGTAGATTGTGGCAACGATGCCATTGCTCCTGAAACACCTTCGCTGAACGGGCTGAAGTTCAAGAAATGGAGTCGCGACTACACCAATGTACATAGCAACTTGAGCGTCTATGCCACCTACACACTACAAGGCGGTGATTATAAGTTTGATGTCCGTCAGACTGCTCATACCAACAGCGTTAACCCTATACTGATAGAACAAAGCAAAGCCTTCAAGTACAGCCAAACGCGCGCTATGGTAGGCGACTCACTTACCTTCACAGCCACTATGCGCATGCCGACAGCGGCAACGCTCTATTTCCAAACGGCACAATATAAGAACAGCGATGGCGACTGGATGTGGGAACAACCTACCGACAACAGCGTGGCTACTTATACGGCTGCCAATGCAAGTACAAAAACAGACAAGACCTTTACAAAGACCGTGCCCGTTGCCTACACAAGCAATTACTACGAGAGTCCGTTCATGCCGGGTTTTGCCTTCCGCTTCTATGTATTATGCAACGGCGAAAGACTCTACTCCGACCCATTCGAATACGATGTATATTATGCTCTTACCATCAAGAGCAAAATTGAGGGAAGTGACATGGAAAAACAGCTTATGGCATGGAACACTACCCGCGACATCAATATTAGCACATACGAGATGGTTATTCCTGCCCGTTATAATGATACGGTGCGTATCTGCCAACTGTCAGGTGCCAAAGGTGCTTGCCTGACCTATGCACGCGTGAACCAACCATCGCGCGACCTCTACAGCGGCATTGATGAAAAAGGTATCGCATACATCATCTGCCCGGGTGAGAAAGAAACCGTAGAAGTAAACATTGCACAAAAGTTGGTTGTCTTTGACGGCGTATATAGCAACGGCTATCCCAAACCATTCGACTTCACAGCAGAAGGATTCGGTAAGATAAACAATGCATACTACGCACAAATAGCCAACTGTGGCGGTCGCGTCTTGCCCGAAGACCCTGTTATGGACGGCTATATATTCAAAGGCTGGGAAGCATGGAACACCGACTATGCTGATACTGCCTATCTCGATGTGCCTGCACTGAGCGACAATGTGATTGGTTTCACCGCCAAGTTTGACGAACTGCCCGAAGCACCGCAATACACCGTTAATTTCTACGGCGCAGACGGCACTAAACTTAACGGACCAAAGCGCGCACCGGCTGCTGAAAGCGACCCGCTGCTGTTTTCGCAAACTGTGGAAGAAGGTCTGAATGCCACACCGCCTGATGTGCCTTATATCGAAGGATATCACTTCGCCGGTTGGGATAAGGATTTCACTACCATTACCAAAAACACCGACATCTATGCACGCTATGGCAAGGATGCAAAGACTTGGACTGTAACCTACAAGAACTACGATGGCACCGACCTTGGCACGGAGACTGTAGAAGACGGACAAGCAGCAAAAGGCGTTGTTGCTACACGCAATAACTGGACTTTCGTTAAGTGGCGCGACTATTTCTCAGGCGAAGATGTGGATTTGGAACACATCACAGCCAACCTGACAGTAGAAGCAGTCTTTACCGAAGTGCTCTATACCGTCACATATCGTGTAGAAGGCAAGGTAACCTACTCTATTCAAGCCGTCGCAGGCTTTAACGCATCTGCAATCTATTATCCCTATGGTACCCCCGTCAAAGAAGCTAACGACAGCATCGTCTTCACCTTTGACCGCTGGTCGTCAGAATTAGGTGAGACCATTACGCAGGACATGACTCTTGACGCTGTTTTCACTGAGTCGGCTCGCCAATATACAGTACGCTTCCAAGACTGGAACCATTCAGTTATTGAGACCAAACAAGTCGAATATGGCAAGGCCGCTACAGCACCTCAAGCCATACCTTCTCGCGAAGGATATGAATTTGCAGGTTGGGACCGCGACTTCTCTGTCATCTTCTCCGACCTTGTCATAACAGCCACCTACCAACTCAAAGAAACAGAGGAAGATGTTCCGACAAGCATTGAGGACAACAGAGCCGACCAAAACCCTGCTAATTGTCGAAAGATTTTGAGAAACGGAATTCTCTATATTGAGCGCAACGGCAAAACCTACAACGCACAAGGTGCAGAAGTGCGCTAATAAAGAAATATAGACCATTAGATTAGTCCGTTATAAGTTAATTTTCGTAAGACTTATAACGGACTAATTGTATATTTCAAAATTATTTTAACTATTTTTCTATTTTTTGGTAATTTTTTATTATTTTTGCAAAACAATGTAGTAAATCAACTAAAAATCTCAATACTATGACCGACCAACAACTTTTCGCCCTCATCGACAAAGAGCGCGAACGCCAAAAACGAGGCATCGAACTCATCGCTTCGGAAAACTATGTAAGCAACGAAGTTATGCAAGCCATGGGCTCAGTGCTGACCAACAAATATGCCGAGGGTTACCCCGGACACCGCTACTATGGCGGATGTGAAGTGGTTGACGAAGTGGAAGACCTTGCACGCGAACGACTCAAAAAACTATACGACGCTGAGTGGGTCAATGTTCAACCCCACTCCGGCGCACAAGCCAACATGGCTGTCTTTATGGCTTGTCTTCAGGCAGGCGACAAGTTCCTCGGTCTG
>JAFVAX010000065.1 GCA_017480285.1 Paludibacteraceae bacterium
AACAAGTGATTTTCGTCAGTAGAAATGATTGGCACTATGATAAATCGAGAATCCTATCTGTCGCAACTTATTAAATTGCGTGATCAAGACCTGATAAAGGTTGTAACCTGTATCCGTCGTTGCGGGAAATCCACATTGCTGATGGCATTCAGGCAGTTTTTGTATGCTAATGGCGTACAGAATGATGCTGTGTTGTCTCTCAATTTTGAGGAACGTGAGAGTGCACGTTTTGCAACTTGGGAAGAAGTATATGACTACATCATTGCTCACTTGCCGAACATTCCAAAGCGATATGTGTTTTTGGATGAAGTGCAAATCTTACCACATTTCGAGAAACTGGTGGACGCGCTTTATGTCAAGAAAGATGTGGATTTATATATCACCGGTTCGAATGCTTATATGCTCTCCAGCGATTTGAG
Organism: Paludibacteraceae bacterium; assembly: GCA_017480285.1. Classification (GTDB taxonomy): domain Bacteria; phylum Bacteroidota; class Bacteroidia; order Bacteroidales; family Paludibacteraceae; genus Colicola. The sequence goes on from JAFVAX010000065.1 coordinate 420, forward strand.
TACCTTGCTTTCCGGACGGTATATCAATATTCATTTACATCCGTTCTCTTTCGCCGAATACGTTGCCTCTTTTCCCGATGAGCATGATACAGGCAGGATGTTCCGCCAGTATATGAATACCTCCTGTTTCCCTGAAGCGGTTAACTTATCCCGCACAGCTCCGGAAATGGTTAATGCTTACCTGCAATCAGTGTATGACACAGTGGTGATCAAAGATATTGTGCAAAGGAACAAACTGCGGAAGTTTGACGCCTTACAGCGTGTGATCAATTTTCTGTATGACAGTATAGGCAGTGTGGTTTCTCCTAACAATATCGCAGATACGCTGAACCGCAATTCAGGGCAACAGATGTCGCACAATACCGTGCTGAAATATCTTCGCTATTTTACGGAATCGTATCTGATTTATCCAGTTCGTCTGTATAATATCAAAGGCAAACGCTTGCTGGCAAGCAATTACAAGTATTATGCGGTTGATCTCGGTTTCCGCAATCTGCTGCAAACGAATGCTCCGACCATTGATTTAGGACATAAATTAGAGAACGTGGTGTATTTTGAACTACTGAGACGAGGTGGAGAGGTCTATGCCGGCAGAACAGATGCAGGAGAAGTAGATTTTGTGGTTATGAAACATAACGGAGAACGCGAGTATTACCAAGTGGCATATACTGTTAATGACGAAAAAACACTAAATCGCGAACTTTCGTCATTAAGAAAGATTAAGGACACGTACCCGAAATATCTTTTGACTACTGACTTTGATAGCGCAAACATTGACGGAATACGCAAAATCAATGTGATAGATTGGCTGCTTGGAAAATAAAAGAAAAAACTTTGCAAAAATATGAGAATTCTAATTGTTGGAGCCAGTTCCGGCATCGGTAGAGAACTTGCGATACAATATGCAAATAATTGTAATGAAGTTATTGCGATTGCACGTCGTAAAACATTACTTTGTGAACTTTCTCAATATTCATCAAACATACAAATAGCGCAATGTGATATATCGAACATAGAAGATACAAATACACTCCTATCAACGATTTTCAAAGAACCCATAGATTTAGCTATTATATGTTCCGGAATTGGAGAACTTAATTCAGAACTTGATTTTGCAATAGAGAAACAAACCATTGATGTTAATATTGTAGGTTGGACATTTTGTGTTGATGCAATATACAAGAAGTTTGAAGAGCAGTCAAATGGACATTTGGTAATACTTAGTTCATGTGGTGGTCTTCGTGGCGAACCTATGGCTCCTTCATATTCTGCTTCTAAAGCGTATCAAATAAATTATATAGAGGCATTATGTAAAAAAGCATACAAAAGCAAATTTCCTATTCTTATAACCGATATTAGACCAGGACTTGTTAATACAAGGATGGCTAAAGGTAGTGGCTTGTTCTGGGTTATGCCACCTGAAAAGGTCGCAAAACAAATTATAAATGCCATAGATAGAAAGAAACATGTTGCAATCGTAACAAAACGATGGAGAATTATTCATTGGCTCATGCGCCATCTTCCTCGTTCTTTGTATATCCGAATATAAGGATATAGATTATTGATTATGATTGTTCAATAAGGGCATAGAGCAACCGTTCTACATACTATGGTATGAAGAAATTTGGTAAAAAACTTTGATAGCCGCAGAACGGTTGCTACAAAGCCTTTTTATGAAAGAGAACAGATTATTTGTCTTTGAGCAAGACCACCACAGAGCAATCTTCCTCGCGGATATTGCAAATGATGAACTCTGTATCGGAAGACAGAAAGATTGCGTCATCGTTACCGTTGGAATGCGACTCCATAAGGATCTCGTAACCCTCTTTTTTTGCCAACTTCTGAATATCGTTGTAAAGTACCTGCTTCTTGTCGCCTTTGGCAGTAATGATAATCATTCGGTTATAGTTGGCGAATTTCTCAAGATCAGTGCCTTTCGTATCTATGCTGTCAAAAACAACTTGTCCTGCCGTTGCCAAAGACAAACCGGCTGTGAACATGGCCTTGTTGATGCAAACATACTCCACGCCTTCCATCTTGGCGTACTTCTCAAATACTTTATTTTGTGCTTGCACTGTGATGCTGCAAAGGGCAATGGCTGCTACTAAAAGAATTCGTTTCATCATATCGGCAATGTCAGTCGGCATTTCTTGGTCGGAAATCTGCGCAAGCATAAGGAATAGTTGCTTGTCTTCTTGCAATTCTTCCGGCACATCCTCACGACTGAAGTCTTGTGCAAGGCGAGTGTGAGCTTGCTCACCCGACTCGTCGCCGCCAAGACAGGCAACGTGAGCTTTGCTCATGTTGAAGAAATCTGCCAACAGCCGTTCTTCATCCGGCATCGTTCGCCCCTCGTAGAAACGAGAGAGAAGCGATTTTACTTGTTCTATGGTTATGTATACTCGGCTTGCTGCGTGTTCGGGGCGAGGGCACAAAAAAAAGACGAAGCACTATACAGTGCCTCGCCTCTCGGGAGAATAGCAGTAATACTATGATTTATTTGACTTCCTGTCCTTGGATGGTATAAATCTTGCCTCCGCGGAGGATGTAGATGATGTTATCTATCATGATCTTACGTGGAGTTGAGGACGCGTCCGTATGAACATCCTCGATACCGGTGGTGGTGGAGGCTACTTCCCATTGTACGTCAT
>JAFVAX010000066.1 GCA_017480285.1 Paludibacteraceae bacterium
GTTTATGCAACTTACCTTCGACAGCAATGGCCGTCTGACAGGTATTGACTTAAGCCAACACACACCTGCATTATCGCATACAGCGGACGAAGCGGACACTGAAAATGAGGGTCTCAATAACCGCCGTTATGCGGAGTATTATTCGTTTACCATATCCGGCTTGGCGGCAAATACCACTTATTACTACACATGCCAATCACTTGCTGGAGAGGATGTTATAGATGAGGACAGCGGCTCTTTCAGAACACTGCAGACAACAATGATTAACACAACAGACAAAGATAATACCGGCTTTTCGGTTCGCAAACATATTCATAATGGTAATATACAGATTCTCCTCCCCGATGGCAGACGCTTTGACGCATTGGGTAGGGAGATAAAATAATATTTTCATAATAAGCTTGAACCCTAACTATAAATTTTATTTGATTTTAACCTTTTATTGTTGATTTTACTTAACTATATGATATGTCAGGTGTTCAACTGCGTTCATATCCGATTATCCAAATGGGCGAGAGTTCAATTATAATCAATGCGAATGCCCTCACAGCAGGTATGTATCTTTATTCTCTTATTGCCGATGGGCAAGTAATTGACACAAAGCGAATGATACTTAATAAATAAGAAAGGAGGTTGGTCTGAAACAATTAAATTTAGCTATAGCTTTGTTCTTGGCAATCAATCTTTATGCAGATTATGCAGAAAATATACCAATTACATTATATCAACCTAATGGTGATATACTTAATTGTTATGTATCTGGTGACGAATACTATTCATGGTTTCATAACAAAGAAGGATATACAATAATAAATGATACTGCAACTGGCTATTATTGTTATGCACAAATAAAGAATGGTAAACTATTTTCAAGTAAAATTATTGCAAATCAACTACCAATTCCCGATACAATATCAGCACGCGCACTACCAAACGATTCTGTCATAGAAACACAATATGCCAAATATAATAACTATATAAAATATCCTTATGTTTATAATAGAAGTTCTGCACCAAATAGCACTAAGACAATTCGTACACTTAATAATATAGTTGTTTTTATAAGGTTTAGTGACCAAAATGAATTTTTAGATTCACTAAATTATTTCTATGAGATATTCAATAGTGCTGATGAAAATGTAGTAATATCCAATACCAATAATGTACCAAGTAATGTGAATGCATCAAATTCAATATCAACTGCCGGAAGTGTAACTATAACATCAAATAAAAATGTAAAATTAGAAGCCGGTAATTGTGTTGTATTGAATAGTGAATTTATGATTGAAAATGGTGGACAATTAGAGATAAATATCAATCCTTGTGGAAATAAATAATCAAAATTATGAAAAAAATTCTTTTATCAGCATTTTTGTTAATGTTTGTAAATATGTTGCTTTTTGCATACAGACCAATTTTTTCAAGCGAAAAAAAAGCTTGGTCATTACATTCTTCTTGTCATGACTACTCTATTATGGAATATGAAAATGGTGATACTATTATTGGTAGTATTAAATATCACAAAATTATATTTGAAGACTTATCAAAAATTAGTACAAAGCTTTTTTTAATACAAGAAGATATAAACAAAAAAACAGTATCTATTCATTATGATGATGAATACACGGATTTTATACTATATGACTTTGACATTCAAGGTTCTATTTCTCAGGTAATTTCAAAAGATAAAACAATTGTATATAATGTGCTTAAGAAATCAATTGAAGGGGGACACAATACAATTGATATAGAGGTATTTGTTAAAAGTGAAGATATTACATGGTCATATATTGATAAGTGGATAGAAGGCATAGGAGGTAAATATGGATTAACACATCAGCCTTGGATGGACGACTTTTATAATGAATGTAACGAAAATTTATTGGTTTGTGTAAGTAACATATACAAGATATTATTTAGAAGTGAGTATGAAGATAAATATCCTTGCGAATCTATAGTGTGTTATGATTGCCTTTTTACAGAAAATAATAATATCATACCAGATAGTATGATTTGTCAATCTCAAAAACAAATAAGACCTGATGGTCTCCTTCAAATCCTCCTTCCTGATGGCAGACGGTTTGATGTATTAGGTAGAGAGATAAAGTAGGTTCTTCACATACAACAAAAGAGGTTGTCTTAAAAAACTTTCAGACAACCTCTTTTTTGTTTATTTCACTTTATGCGAAAAGTACTGATTAAGCGAAAAATGCTTTTACATTATCATTGGCTACTATTTCTTCTTGGAAAATGTAAGCCCCTGTTTTAGGCGATTTAACCATCTTTATACATTTTGAGTGGTTACGCCCTGCATTGCCCGTTTGAAGGGTTGCTACCGCTTTCTTTGCCATAGTTCAAACTGTTTTACTTGATTTCTTTGTGAATAGTATAACGCTTCAGTATCGGATTGTACTTTTTAAGTTCCAAACGATCGGGCGTGTTCTTACGGTTTTTAGTGGTAATGTAGCGTGATGTACCCGGCATTCCACTTGCTTTGTGCTCTGTGCACTCGAGAATAACTTGAACTCTCGCTTCTTTTTGTTTCTTTGCCATAATTAAACCCTCCTATTCATAAAGATAACCTTTTTCGGCAGCATGCTTTAAGGCTGCATCCAGACCGATTTTGTTAATGGTACGAAGACCAGCCGCACTTACGTTGAGGCTAATCCAACAATCTTGTTCTACCCAGTAGAACTTACGGTGGAAGAGGTTTACATCGAAGGTCCTCTTTGTGTGCCGTTTCGAGTGCGAAACATTACACCCACCCATGGCTTTCTTGCCGGTGATTTGACAAACTTTTGACATTTTATTATAGATTTTATTATTTTCATAACGAACCTGATTTTTGGTTTTGCCCATTTTACGCCTTGTTTCCGCTCTAAATCCACTTAAAGACGCTTTTTCCACCCCATATTCAGCCCATTTGCTCAAGCCCAATTTTTCCCCGTTAAGGCTAAAAAATCATTAAAAAACGCTTATTTTAAGCCTACAACACACCAAAAATCGTGCAAATTTACAAAAAAAAAATCAAAATTCCAAATAATTATCAAGTTTTTATATTATTTTTTTATATTGGCCTTTGATTGTATATTTTTTTGTTTTTTTCAATTTTTATTTTTAATTTTGCAACTATTGGTATCTTATTATGAAAAATACAAGTTTTATGAAGAAGAATTTACTTATTTTATGTTTATTATTGTCTTTTGCTGTTTCGGTTAATGCTCAAAAGGCAAAATATGTTTTTTATTTCATTGGCGATGGTATGGGTGCAGGTCAGGTGCTTGCTACTGAAATGATGCTTGCCGAGCAGGATGGTAGAATTGGTTACGAGCCTTTGTGTATGACGAATTTTCCGATAATAGGAATGGCTCGGACATATTCCAACAAAAACAGCGTAACTGACTCTGCGGCAGGTGGAACGGCTCTTTCTACCGGTTATAAAACAACCAATGGTTTTATCGGTATGACCTCCGATAGTGTTGCCGTTGAGACCATTGCCGAAAAACTTAAGAAACTCGGATTTGGCATTGCTGTATGTACGACAGTGAGTATAGACCATGCTACGCCTGCATGTTTCTATGCTCATGCTACCTCAAGAAAGATGTATAATGTGATAGGTAATATGTTGCCTCAGTCAGGCTTTGATTTCTTTGCCGGTGCCGGATTTCGTAAGCCACTCAACCAAGATGGCACAAGTATATACGACAAAGTAATGGATGCCGGATATACTATAGCGCGAGGTTTGGATCAGTTTTACAAATATAAGGCAAATTCCGACAAGATGCTACTCATACAACGCACTGATGGCTTGGAGGAAAACAAATATGAGTCGGAGTCGAGTATCCCTTATCGTATTGATAGAAAAGACGGTGATTTGACATTAGAGCAGATCACTCGTGCCGCTATTGATTTTACTCCGAAGGAAAACGGCTTCTTTATGATGCTTGAAGCCGGTAAGGTGGATTGGGGATGTCATGCAAATGACCTTGCTGCTGCTATTGGCGAAGTGCAAGACTTGGACGATGCTGTCAAGGTTGCGTATGACTTCTATCTGCAGCATAAAGACAGTACGCTTATTGTTATTACGGCAGATCACGAGACAGGTGGCTTGTCGCTTGGATGTGACGGAAAATACTTCCTTCGTTTGAAACAATTAGAACGACAGAAACAATCCGGCTGGAACTTCTGGGAAGACTTGAAGAAAACATATAAAGCAAATCCGAAACTATCGTGGGGAAAAGTGAAAAAAATGATAAGTGAAAAATTTGGCTTGTATTCGGAAATAAAACCTTCAAAAGAGGAGGACAAGGCTATAAAGAACTGTTTTTATGCACTTACGGGAAATAAAAAGAAAATTCAGCACACGCTGTTAGACCATCCAAAATATGATATGGGAATTGTGCTCACTCAGGTTTTTGATAGGCATGCACAATGTGCTTGGACAACAACAGGACACTCTGCCGCCAATGTGCCGGTATATGCAATAGGTGTCGGTGCAGAACAATTTGCAGGTTGGCAGGATAATATAGAAATAGAACCAAAGATTCTAAAAGCGATGGGGTATTAAATCTTGTATAAATAAAAGTGAGATTTATCTTAGTTGTTAATTTAAGTGTTTTTTCTATAAATATTTTCAAAAACAAACTTTTTTTTGTAAATTTGTAGGCTAATTATCCGAAAATATAAATTTTTTATATGTTTGACAATTTATCAGAGCGCATTGAGCGCAGTTTCAAGTTACTCAAAGGTGAAGGCCGCATTACCGAAATCAATGTGGCTGAGACAGTAAAAGATATTCGTAAGGCCCTTTTAGAGGCGGATGTCAATTATAAGACTGCAAAGGCATTTACCGACAGTGTAAAGGAAAAAGCGTTGGGTCAACAGGTGTTGACGGCGGTGCGTCCGGGGCAGTTGCTCGTAAAAATAACCCACGATGAACTTGCCACATTGATGGGTGGCGATACAGCAGAAATAAATCTGAAGGGTAATCCTGCTATTGTTCTTCTTTCGGGTTTGCAAGGTTCAGGTAAAACAACTTTTGCCGGCAAGTTAGCAAACTATCTAAAAACTAAAAAAAGCAAGAAAGTGTTGTTGGTAGCGTGCGATGTGTATCGTCCTGCAGCTATTGAACAGTTGAAAGTTTTAGGTACTCAGATAGGTGTTGAGGTTTTTGCAGAGGAGGCTGAACTTAATCCTGTTCGCAAGGCACAACGCGCTATTGACCATGCACGAATGTATGGCTACGATGTAGTGATAGTGGATACTGCTGGTCGTTTGGCAGTAGATGAACAGATGATGCAGGAGATAGCTGCTATCAAAAAGGCTATTGAACCTTCTGAAACATTGTTCGTTGTTGACTCAATGACCGGTCAGGACGCTGTCAATACTGCAAAAGAGTTCAACGATCGCATTGACTTTGACGGTGTTGTTCTGACCAAACTTGATGGTGATACTCGTGGCGGTGCAGCTTTGTCAATCCGCTCTGTTGTAGAGAAACCTATAAAGTTTATTTCTACAGGTGAGAAGATGGAGGCAATTGACTTGTTCCATCCTGCCCGTATGGCAGACCGTATTTTAGGAATGGGCGATGTAGTCAGTCTTGTAGAAAGAGCTCAAGAGCAGTTTGACGAGGAAGAGGCACGACGCATCACAAAGAAACTCGCTAAGAACCAGTTTGACTTCAATGATTTTCTTTCTCAACTTAAGCAAGTGAAGAAAATGGGTAATATCAAGGATCTTATGGGAATGATTCCTGGTATGGGAAAGGCGTTGAAAGATATTGATATTTCCGATGATGCTTTCAAACCCATTGAGGCTATTATAGGTTCAATGACACCGGCAGAAAGAAGCAATCCTGCCCTGCTTAACGGCTCTCGTAAAAACCGTATTGCCAAAGGTTCGGGCACAAGTATCGTGGAGGTTAATCGTTTCCTCAAGCAGTTTGAGCAGATGAGTAAGATGATGCGTATGATGACCCAACGCCAATTCAAGCCTTTGAAGAAGAGACATTAAATGATATTAGACGGCAGACATATAGCTTCTGTTATCAGGGAGGAGTTGAGCCAAGAGATAGGCAGAATAGTGGCAGATGGTGGGCGAGCGCCATCGCTTGCTGTCGTTATTGTAGGTCATAACCCTGCTTCGGAAACCTATGTAAGGAACAAGATAAGAGCGTGTGAAGAAGTAGGTATTCAAGCACAAAAGATTGCTTTTGATGAAGATGTAACAGAAGATGTTTTGTTGCAACAAATTGATATTCTAAATCAAGACCCTTCTATTGACGGTTTTTTGGTGCAACTGCCTTTGCCGGAACATATCTCAGAGCAGAAAATTGCCGAGAGGATTGATTATCGAAAAGATGTTGACGGTCTATGCCCTGAAAATGTAGGCAGGACGATGCTTGGTATGCCGAGCATTATGTCAGCAACACCTAAAGGAATAAGAGAACTTCTCAAACGCTACGATATACCGACAGAAGGCAAACGAGTGGTAGTTATAGGGCGTAGTAATATAGTAGGCAAGCCGATGGCGATGTTGTTGATTCAGAAGAATTTGCTTGGTAATGCCACTGTAACCTTATGCCATACCAAAACCCCTAATTTGAAGGAAGTGTGTCTTGAAGCGGATATAATAATAGTGGCAGTAGGTCAGCCTTGTACATTGACCGAAGATATGGTGAGAACAGGCTGTGTGGTGGTTGATGTCGGGATAAACAGAGTAAATGACCAAAGCGACAAAGGCTATAGGTTATGCGGAGATGCTGACTTTGAAAAATTGAAAGACAAATGTTCTTACATAAGTCCTGTGCCGGGCGGTGTTGGTCCGATGACCATTGCATCGCTCTTGCAAAACACTCTACAAGCGTATAAATTTAGAATAACAAAAGATTGAATATGAAAACACTTTTTTTGATACTTACAGTTCTTACAACTTATTCACATGGGGAATATACTACTACTTGCGAGAGGAAAGTTGATGTTTCTCAAGACAGGATGAACGAGGTTGTAAATATGTTCTTTAATGATATGCAAACCGATATAAACGGTTTGTTCAAATGGGCATTTAAGGGAACTGAAAACGATAAAAAGGACAGCACTCGAAACACTATACAGATAAAGTATAAAGAGAGTTATGCAGAGCCTGAAAGGCATTATGGAAAGCAGGTTATAGATGTGATAGTACCACATTTCAAAACATTCAAGGATATATCTATTGAAAGTTCTTATACCGATACAACGCTTGAAGACAGAATGCGTGCCATACATCTGACAATAGACTACTCGGGTAGCCTGTTGAAAGATGCGAGTGCCGATTTTAACACCATTCCAATAACCGACAATTCATCGTATGCACAACTTACCATCCGCATAAAATTCGGGTTTTTCTTCAATCTGTTTATTTCAAGAAAAATGTACATCAATGTAATTGAATGGCGTATAAATCAGATGTTTGAAAACTTATGTGAGATGGCTGAGAAAGGCGAGGTAACAGTAGAAAGTCTTTCTGAAGTACAGTAGCGATTAACTTTTTATTGTAAATAATTTAACAAAATACTTTTATGGCAGAACAATCAAAACAACAGCCGTCGGCTGAAAAACTTAAAGCCTTGCAGATGGCAATGGCTAAGATAGATAAAGATTTCGGCAAGGGGTCGATAATGATGATGAGTAATGAGAATATCGAGAATGTTCCCGTTATTCCTACCGGAAGTGTCGGTTTGAATCTTGCTCTTGGTGTTGGTGGTTATCCGCGTGGCAGAGTGATTGAAATCTATGGACCGGAGTCGTCAGGTAAGACAACGCTTGCTATTCATGCTATTGCAGAAGCACAGAAGATGGGTGGCATTGCCGCCATCATTGATGCCGAGCATGCTTTTGACCGCTTCTATGCAGAGAAGTTAGGTGTTGATTTGTCGAATCTGCTTATTTCTCAGCCTGACAGCGGCGAGCAGGCTCTTGAGATAGCCGACGAACTGATTCGTTCGAGTGCTATTGACATTATTGTTATCGACTCTGTTGCAGCTCTTACTCCGAGAGCGGAATTAGAGGGCGAGATGGGCGATAATAAGGTTGGACTTCAGGCTCGACTTATGAGTCAGGCACTGCGCAAACTGACTGCAACAATCAATAAGACAAACACTTGTTGCATCTTTATCAATCAGTTGCGTGAGAAGATTGGCGTTATGTTCGGCAATCCCGAAACAACCACAGGTGGTAATGCTTTGAAATTTTATGCTTCTGTTCGTATTGATATCCGTCGTGCCGGTCAGATAAAAGACGGTGATGAGGTTATCGGTAACGAGACAAGAGTCAAGATTGTGAAGAATAAAGTGGCACCACCATTCCGCAAGGCAGAGTTTGATATTATGTTCGGCGAAGGAATCTCCCGTGCGGGTGAGATCGTTGATTTGGGTGTTGAATATGGTATCATTAAGAAAAGCGGTTCGTGGTTCAGTTATGGAGAGACGCGTTTGGCTCAAGGCAGAGATGCTGTCAAACAATTACTTAAAGATAATCCTGAACTTGCAGAAGAGATTGAAGCAAAGATAATGGATGCTGTTAAGGCATCAGGTATTCAAGAATAAGATATCTTGAAAGGAAACGTTGTGTTAACACTTGTTCTTTCACCGATAGAGGCATCTTCGAGTGATGCTATTAAAGAGGCGGTCGCACGGCAATTGCGACTGCCGCTTCATTCTATACTTGCTGTGAGGATACTTAAACGCTCGGTTGATGCAAGGCAGAAACAAATAAAAGTACTACTTACCGTTGAGCCTGTTCTGACTGAAGAACAACTTTCTTTACCTCCGTATCCAGAACCGGTATTTCAAGATGTAAGGAACAGCGGAAAGCGTGTTGTCATAGTAGGTGCGGGACCGGCAGGCTTGTTTGCCGCACTCACTTTGCTGGAACATGGCATTCTGCCTATCTTGCTTGAGCGAGGGAAAGATGTATCGTCAAGGAAAAGAGATATTGCACAGATAAACAGGAATATATGCTTGCCGGAAGAGTCGAACTATTGTTTCGGCGAGGGTGGAGCAGGGACTTTTTCAGATGGCAAACTGTTTTCACGCAGCAAGAAAAGAGGTGATATGCAACGAGTATTGGATTTGTTTCATTACTTTGGTGCTGATGAGCAGATACGATACGAGACACATGCACATATAGGCTCGGAAAAACTGCCTGCTATCATTCAACACATAAGGCAAACGATAATTGAGTATGGCGGACAGATAATGTTTTCCACTACTGTCAAACATTTGTTAATTGACAATGCTAAGGTTGCCGGTGTGGAAACGACTGACGGCACAAAAATAAAATGTGATGCGGTAGTACTTGCTATTGGTCATTCGGCTCACGACACATACCGCAGTTTGTCAGAGCAGAAAGTGCTGTTAGAGAATAAGGGTTTTGCGATGGGGGTAAGGGTTGAACATCCGCAACCTTTGATTGACACATTGCTTTATCATGGTTCACCAAATAGAGAATATCTGCCTGCTGCTAATTACTCGCTTGTTACTCAAGTTGGTGGCAGAGGGGTTTATTCTTTTTGTATGTGCCCGGGCGGACATATAGTGCCTGCCGCTACGACTGAAGGCACTTGCGTTGTTAATGGTATGTCAACGAGCAAGCGCAACTCGCCGTATGCCAATTCAGGTATCGTGGTTGAGATACGACCAGAAGATATTCCTTTTAGAGGTGTATTAGGAGGGCTTGATTATCAGCATTATTTAGAAAGTCTGGCATATCAAAATGGCGGTTCGGTTGTTGTTGCACCTGCACAGCGATTGGGTGATTTCGTTGCGGGCAAAGCAAGCGGGACACTTCCCAAATGTTCATATATTCCGGGTTGTAATCCTTCAAGATTAGACCAGTGGCTTCCTGATGCTATCGGAAATCGCCTTAGGCAGGCATTCAAAGATTTTGATAGAAAATATCATGGTTTTCTCACCAATGACGCTATGATACTTGGTGTTGAGAGTCGCACAAGTTCGGCTATTCGCATTCCGCGCGACGGCTTGACAAGGCAACATACGGAAGTGGAGATGTTGTATCCCTGTGGTGAGGGTGCAGGATATGCCGGTGGTATAACATCATCGGCTCTTGATGGGATAATAACAGGAAAGGCCGTTGCACAGAAACTGTCAAAATAGCGAACTATGGAACAACGATATGCACGAATAGAGACGCTTTTTGGGGTTGATGCTATGCAACGAATAAATAAGGCTAAAGTACTTTTAGTCGGAGTTGGTGGTGTCGGAGGCTGGTGTGCGGAAGCACTTGTGAGAAGCGGAATAGAAAATCTTACATTGATGGATTTTGATACTGTTCAGGAAAGTAATTTGAACAGACAGTTAGTGGCCACTGAACAGACCATTGGAAAAGATAAGACCGTTGCAATGCGTGAGCATCTGCTTGAAATAAACAGTAAAGCCAACATTATTGCTCTGCAACAAAGATATTCAACGGAAGCGGACATAGATTTCAACAAATTTGATTATGTAGTTGATTGTATAGACAGTGTAGCTGATAAATTGTTGTTGATTATAAACACTTTGCATAGTACAGCAACTCTTTTTTCCGCTATGGGTGCAGGCAAAAAGACAGACCCGACAAAAGTTAAGACTGAACAGTTCGAAAAGGTATCATATTGTCCGCTTGCCCGAACATTAAGAAAGCAATTAAAGCAAAGGATGATTACTCTGCCACATTCTTTTACTTGTGTTTATTCCGATGAGCAACCTCAAGAAAATGCTGACGGACAAGCAGTTATTGGCTCGTTTGCACCTGTGGTTGGTGTTTTCGGACTGACGCTTGCATCGCTCGTTTTGAATGATATTCGCCAAAAATGCAATAATTTGCAAAATTAAGTGTTTTTTTGTATATTTGCGCTAAACAAATTCTTTATTGTTAAGTTATTCAATAGTATGGATATTTCAGTATTGATACCGTTATATAATGAGTCTGAATCTCTTCGTCCACTTTACGACTGGCTCACAAAAGTGTTGTCCGATGGAGGTTATACTTATGAATTGTTGTTTGTAAACGATGGTTCGACCGACGACTCGTGGCAAGTGATAGAGCAATTAGCAGATGAAGACGAGCATGTGCGTGCCATCAAGTTCCGTCATAACTATGGTAAATCTGCAGCATTATACTGTGGTTTTAAGGAGGTTGAAGGTGATGTTGTTATCACTATGGATGCCGATTTACAGGACTCGCCCGACGAGATTCCCGAACTTTATCGTATGATAAAGGAAGAGGGCTATGATTTGGTTAGCGGTTGGAAGAAAAAGCGGTTTGATAATGCCTTGACAAAGAATCTGCCTTCGAAACTATACAATGCTACAGCACGAATGATAACGGGGCTGAAGTTGCACGATATGAATTGCGGACTTAAGGCATACCGTAAGGATGTTGTAAAAAACATAGAGGTTTTTGGTGAGATGCACCGCTATATTCCTTATATGGCTAAGACGGCAGGCTTTACGAAAATAGGCGAGAAAGTAGTGCAGCATCGCAAACGCGAGTTCGGACAATCGAAGTTCGGAATGAGCAGGTTTGTAAATGGTTATCTTGACCTATTGACACTCTGGTTTCTTACAAAGTTCGGCAAACAGCCGATGCACTTTTTCGGGCTTATCGGTTCGCTTATGTTTATGCTTGGCTTTATTGCAATCATTGTGGTGGGCAGTATGAAACTGTATGCTTTGCATCATCATGTGCAGGCAATGCTTGTCGGAGTAAATCCCTATTTCCATCTGTCAATCCTTTCTATGATACTCGGCTGTATGCTTTTCTTGGCAGGTTTTCTTGGAGAACTGATTATTCGCAACTCACCGGAAAGAAACAACTACCTTATTGAGAAGAAATTATAAATAGTGAATTATGAAAAAACATATACCTAATACATTGACTTGTTGTAATCTGCTGTGTGGTTGCTTGTCAATATATTTTTCCGCCATAGACAGATTCGATTTGGCTTTTTGCTTGATTTTGCTTGCGGCAGTGTTTGATTTCCTTGATGGTTTTGTAGCACGACTGTTGAAAGTGAGTTCGGAGATAGGCAAGGAGTTAGACTCGCTTGCTGATTGTGTAACTTTTGGTGTTGCGCCGTCAATGAGTCTGTTATTCTTTCTTTTAAGTACGGATGTGTTGCCTGTATATGCTTGTTTTTTACCTCTTGTGATGGCTGCTTTTTCCGCAGTGCGTTTAGCAAAATTCAATCTTGATACTCGTCAGACCGACTCTTTCATAGGCTTGGCGACACCTTCTAACGCCCTTTTCTGGTCATCGCTTGTTGCATCGCTTGAACCATCAGCACTGCCGGTATTAGCATATTGGTGCTTGGCTGTATTCCCGCTTTTGAGCTCATATCTGCTTGTTTCAGAGATACCTTTCTTCTCGCTTAAGTTTCATTCTTTCCTGTGGAAGGAGAATAAGATACGATTTGTGTTTCTTATTGGTACTCTGCTTTTTATTGTTGCAGGCATTGTCGTTTGCTTTATATGCGATAATCATAGAGCCTTGCTCTCGTTAGGTTGGGTGGTGATACTCTGGTACTCTATTGTCAACCTTTTCAATTTAAGAAAATAAAAGAACAAACCGGAAGGAGTCCATTATGTCTGCTACAACCAAACAACAGCAAGTGGCTCGTGATTTTGCAGAGCGTTGGCATGGCAAGGGTTACGAGAAAGGCGAGAGTCAAAGTTTCTGGCTTGAACTCTTGTCGGAAGTGTTTGGTGTGGAGCATCCGTCTGAGTGGCTGAGTTTTGAGCAACAGGTAAGGCTCGACCATACCTCGTTCATTGATGCCTATATTCCACGCACACATGTGATGATTGAGCAGAAGTCAATTGAGAAAGACCTCGGAGCACCTATCAAACAGTCGGACGGCTCATTGCTTAATCCATTCCAACAAGCGAAACGCTATGCTGCTGAATTGCCATACTCGCAGCGTCCGAGGTGGATTGTGACGTGCAACTTCCGCGAGTTCTGGGTGTATGATATGGAGCAACCTAACGGCGAGCCGCAAAAGATTCTTTTGGAGAACCTCGAAAAAGAATACTACCGTTTGCAGTTCCTTGTGGACGAGGGTAATGAGCATTTGAAACGCGAGATGGAGGTGTCAGTCAAAGCAGGCGAGTTGGTGGGTGTTATATACGACAAACTGCTTGAACAATATATCGACAAAGAAAGCCCCGAAACATTGCGCTCGCTTAATATCCTCTGCGTGCGTTTGGTTTTCTGCCTGTATGCCGAAGATGCAGGCTTATTCCCTTCAAAAACAGCCTTTCACGACTATCTGCAAAAGTATGGTGCAACGGATTTTCGCCGCGCACTGATTGACTTTTTTGTGTTGCTTGATACTCCCTTACAAAGCCGTGACCCATATTTGGAAGATGATATTGCGGCGTTTCCTTACGTCAACGGCGGACTCTTCAGCGAAGAGAAAATCATTATCCCGCGTTTTACGGATGAATTGAAGCAACTTATATTGGCAAATGCAAGTTCCGACTTTGATTGGAGTGAGATAAGCCCTACAATCTTCGGTGCGGTGTTTGAATCAACTCTAAACCCCGAAACAAGGCGGAGTGGAGGTATGCACTATACGAGCATAGAGAACATTCACAAAGTCATTGACCCGCTGTTTATGAACGACCTCAGGGCGGAGTTTGACGGTATACTTGGAACGCGGTCGTCTTCGCCCGCAAAGAAACTCCTCGCCGCCTTTCAAGACAAACTTGCATCACTTACCTTCTTCGACCCTGCTTGCGGCAGTGGCAATTTCCTGACAGAGACATTTCTGAGTTTGCGCCGATTGGAAAACGAGGTGATACAGGCTATGTACGGCGGCAACCGACAAATAGGTTTTGAAGGAACAATCAAAGTCAACATCTCGCAGTTCTATGGTATCGAGATAAACGACTTTGCTTGCACGGTAGCAAAGACGGCACTTTGGATAGCCGAGAGCCAAATGCTCAAAGAGACCTCTTCGATTGTGGGTGTTGATTTGA